>NZ_JBVHVT010000025.1:0-99669 GCF_055564695.1 Streptomyces sp. NPDC029014 | reverse complement strand
CCCCCCCCCCCCCCCCCCCCCCCCCCCCCCCCCCCCCCCCCCCCCCCCCCCCCCCCCCCCCCCCCCCCCCCCCCCCCCCCCCCCCCCCCCACCGGAAGGGGTGAAGAGTCGTAACTTTCCCGTACGGTTCGCGTTCGAGAGCGCTAGCAATGGGGCCGTGCGGGTGCTGCCCGCGGCGCGTCAGTTCCCGGGGAACACCCAGGGGTTGGGCTTGCAGGAGATCCCGCCGATGTCGAGGGACTTCGTCTGCTGCTGCATGATCGGCGCGAGGGCGCCCGGGGTCTGGCAGTTCACGTGGCCGTGGCCGAGCCGGTGGCCCACCTCGTGGTTGATGAGCATCTGCCGGTAGGCGAGCATCTGGTCCGGTCCGTACGTCGTCGAGCCCTGCGCCCAGCGGAACGCGTTGATCATGACGCGCTCGGTGGAGGCGGAGTCGCAGGAGACGTTGTCGACGGTGGTGTCCAGGTCGGACTTGGCGCACCACACGCCGGTGGTACCGGGGCTGGCCAGGGTGATCACGAAGTCGGCCTCGCCGCCCGGGACGCGCTCGAAGGTCTTGCTGCCGCCGTGGCCCCAGCTGCGGTCGTCGTTGAGGGTGCGGTGGACCGCCTCGGCGAACAGCTGCGCGTCGAGGCCGATGCCCTGCTCGACGTCGACGCGGTAGCGGACCACCTTGCCCTTGCCGGGGGCGGCCGCGACGCCGGGCACGGTGTCGAAGGCGCCGGACCCCTTGAGCTTCGCGTCGATCGGGAACTGCTGGGTCATCTTCTGCTCGTACGGCAGCTCGGGCGCGGCCGGGGCCGGCGCCTGGGCCTGGGGGGCGCCGCGGCCGTCGGAACGGGAGGCCGGGGACTGGCCGGGCTGGGCGCGGTCGGAGGCGCTGCCCGCGGCCTGCGGGGCGGCGGACCCGGAGTCGCCGCCGGTCAGCATCTGGGTGCCCACGACGACGGCGATGGCGGTGGTGACGGCCACGGCGGCCACGCCGCCGTACGTGCGGGCCTTCGAGCTGCGGCCGGAGGACCGTTCCTCCTCGGCCCCGGCGGGCGCGGCCTCCTCGCGGGGCGCGGGCACCACGCGGCGCTGCGCGCCGGTGGAGGTGAAGGGGTCGGCCGGGCCGGGCGCGGGCTGCCGTTCGACGGCAACCTGCGGGAACCCGGCCGCCGGGGTGCCGAAGGGAGGGGTCCCGAAGGGCGGGGTGCCGTCGTCCAGCAGGGCCGCGGGCGCGCCGGGGCCCTGCGGAGCGCCGCGCAGGTCGCCGCGGGCGGATCCGGTGTCGGCGCCCCACGCGCCGCCGGGCTCGCGCTGCTCGGGGCGGCCGCCGGGCCGGGCCCCGGGCCCGGGGGCGGCGGGGGCGTGGCCCTGGTGGGCGACGGTGGGTTCGGTGCGGCGGCGGCGCCCGCGCGGCTCCTGCCGGGTCGGGTTCTGCCCGTGGGGCCGGAGCGGGTCGCGGGGCGGGAACGCGTCGCGGGGCGGGAACGGCTCGCCGGGAGCGAACGGGTCACCGGCAGGGAACTGCTCGTACGGGGGCTGCGGCTCACGGGCGGCGGGCTGCCGCTCGTACCGGGCCGGCTCCTCGTACCCGGACGGCTGCTCGTACCCCGACGGCTGCTCGTACGGGGGCTGCGGCTCACGGGCGGCGGGCTGCCGCTCGTACCGGGCCGGCTCCTCGTACCCGGGGTGCGCGCCGGGGGCCGGCTGCTGCCCGTACCCGCCGGGTCCGCCCTGGTACGCCGGGTAGTCCGCGAAGGGGTCGTACGCGCCGTACGGGGGCTGCGCCTCGGGCGCCGGGGCCGGGCGCTCCGGGGCGGGAGCAGGAGCAGGGCCCTTGCGACTATGTCGTCCCACGCTGGTCAGCCCCTGCCGTCTTCGATGGGTCGGTCGGTGTCGTGCAGCAGCTCCCGGAAGGCGTTCGCCACCGTCTCGGGGTATTCCATCATCGCCACGTGTCCGGCCTCGGGAAGGCTCAGGAGTCTTGAGCCGCGGAAGGACGCGGCCGCCTTCCGGGCCGTGCGGTAGGCCACCAACTGGTCGCGGCCGCCGTAGACCAACAGGGTCGGGGCGAGGACGCGCTGCGCCTGGCGCCAGAGCCCGTGCTGTCCGCCGAGGGTGTAGGCGTCGACGATGCCGCGCGTGGAGCGGGCCATCGCCTCCCAGAAGTACGGCAGGGCCATCCGCCGCTCCATCTCCTCGACGGCGGCGCGGAAGTCCTCCGCGCGCACCCGGGAGGGCTCGCCGTAGCAGAGTTCCATCACGCCGCGGGTGCGCTGTTCGGCGGTGAGGCCGGCGGCCATGCGGTGCAGCAGGCCGGCCATGCCGGGCACGGCGAGCAGTACGGTCGGCAGGGCCGCCTTCTGCATGCGCAGGTCGGGAAGGGCGGGCGAGACCAGTGTGAGCGTGCGCACCAGGTCGGGGCGGACGGCCGCGACGCGGGTGCTGACGGCGCCGCCGAGGGAGTTGCCGAAGAGGTGGACGGGGCCGCGGCCGGCGGCGTCGAGGTGGCGGATGACCGCGCGGGCCGTCGCGGTGACCGAGTAGTCCCGGTCGGCCGGGGGTGGGGACCAGCCGAAGCCGGGCAGGTCCACGGCCTCGCAGTCGACGGAGTCCTCCAGCAGGGCCATGAGGGCGGACCAGTTGGAGGAGGAGCCGCCGAGGCCGTGCACGAAGAGGGCGGGCGGCAGTCCTGTGCGGGTCGCGGGCCGGGACCGCACGGTCAGTTCCAGGCCGGGCAGCAGGGCCGTGCGCAGCTGCTCCCCCTCGGCCACCCGGGCGGCTCCCGCCCGGAAGGACGCCTCGGTGGCCGATCGCACACCCGGCAGCTCGGTCGAAGACATGCGGGCAATGTTACGAGACGATCACGTCCGGACTCTTGTGTTCGGCATCACAGACCCGCGCAGGATGGCCGTGGATCCACGTAGCGGCGCACCCGCGATCCTCCTAGGCTCGTAGGTGAGGCAGGACCACGAGGGGTGAGGGAAGAAGGGGAGCCAGATGAGTGTCGATCCGGCGGAGCCGGAGACCTTCCGGGGCAGGATCCGGGATGCCCTCGACGCGGAGGCGCCCGAGGCGGATGCCGCGGAACAGCAGGCCGAGCTGCAACCCGAGGACGACGACGAGCGGGTCACGGGGGTCGACCGGGGCGAAGCGGCCGACGGGGACGCCGTCGACCAGGCCCGGGTGGTGCCCTTGGACGAGGACGACTACCGCTGAGCGGGGCGCCCCTCCGGTCGGGTGGTGCCCGGCCGCGCCCGATCGTGCCCGCCCGTGCGCGGCCACCCCGGACTACCGTTCGGTAACCCTTCCCGGCGTCCCTGACCAGCGCCTCCGGGTGGTCCGTACAGCGAGAAAACTCGGCTTCGACCCTACAGATTCGGTTACCGAAAAGTACGATGGCGGGCGCGGCGCAGAGGCACTGCGGCAACAGAGAAAGTGGGAGGCGGCGTGACAGCCATCGAGCAGACGGATGCAGCGCGTCCCCGGGGCACGCGCCTGCCGCGCCGAGCCCGACGCAACCAGCTCCTGGGCGCGGCCCAGGAGGTCTTCGTCGCGCAGGGGTACCACGCGGCGGCGATGGACGACATCGCCGAACGGGCCGGAGTGAGCAAGCCGGTGCTGTACCAGCACTTCCCGGGCAAGCTCGACCTGTACCTGGCGCTGCTGGACCAGCACTGCGAGAACCTGCTGCAGGCGGTGCGCGGGGCGCTGGAGTCGACGACGGACAACAAGCAGCGCGTGGCCGCGACGATGGACGCGTATTTCGCGTACGTGGAGGACGAGGGCGGCGCGTTCCGGCTGGTGTTCGAGTCCGACCTGACCAACGAGCCGGCGGTGCGCGAGCGCGTCGACCGCGTCTCGCTGGAGTGCGCCGAGGCCATCTCGGACGTGATCGCCGAGGACACGGGCCTGTCGAAGGACGAGTCGATGCTGCTGGCCGTGGGCCTCGGCGGGGTCTCGCAGGTCGTGGCCCGGTACTGGCTCTCCAGCGAGAGCCCGGTCGCGCGCGACAAGGCGGTGGGGCTGCTGACCTCGCTGGCCTGGCGCGGCATCGCGGGCTTCCCGCTGCACGGCTCGGACATCGCCCCGGCGTGACCGCCCGCAGGTGCCCGCACGGCGTGACCGCCCCGGTGTGATCGCCCCGGTGTGGTCCGCTGTTCGCTGCCAGCGTGTCCGCTGCGCGGCTTGCGTGTCGCCTCTGCGGGCTAATGTGGACCGGGTACGGCGCGGCTGATCGCGCACAACCGAGCGTCGGAGGGACAAAGCCGTGGAGGTCAAGATCGGCGTGCAGCACGCACCCCGGGAGATCGTGCTGGAGAGCGACCTGAGCGCCGAGGAGCTCGAACGCATCGTCTCCGAGGCGCTGACCGGTTCGGCACCGCTGCTGAGCCTCACCGACACCAAGGGCCGGCGGGTCCTCGTGCCCTCCGACCGCCTGTCGTACGTCGACCTGGGCGAGCCGAGCGCGCGCAAGGTCGGCTTCGGCACGGCCTGACCCGTTCCGGCACGACCTGTCCCGTTCGGGCATGGTCCGAGGTGATTCCGGGAACTACGCGAAACGGCCCGGTGGTTGATTCCACCGGGCCGTTTCCGTGTCTTCCGCTTCGGGTAGGACCGCTGTGACCGGTTAGCCCCTGACCTGCGGGAGGCCCCCATGCTGCTGATCGAGGCGCTCGGCTCCGCCCTCCTGGGCCTGGCCCTGTCGGCAGCGGCCCTGCGGCTGTTCTCCCCGCGGCTGCCGTCGCCGCGCGTCGTACTCGTCAGCGGGGCGCTGGGCGCCCTGTTCGGGGCGTACCTCACGCAGTACGCGCTCGGCCCGGGGCACGGCACGGTGACCGCGACGCTGGTCGGCGCGGTGCTCGTCGCCGCGGTGGTCCTGTCGCTGCTGCTGCGGCCCGGCCGACAGTCCGGCCCCCGCCCCGCCCACCGCCCCTTTTCGCTTCCGTCGCGGGGGTGACCGGCGCCGGCGCCGGCGCGGCTAGTGCTGCGGCCGGCCCCCCGCCTCCGGTCCCCGGCCCGCGGTACACCACGGCCCCGACGCGCTGCCTGCGCGCCGGGGCCGGCGTGTGCGGGGTGCGGCGGCCCGGGGCCGCCGTGTCCGTCCTCCTAGGCGGCGAGGCCGAGGGCCGCCATCCGCTTGGTGTGGGCCTTGGTGATCCGGGCGAACATCTCGCCGACGGCCGCCAGGTCGAAGCCGGCCGCCATCCCGTCCACGCCGCCGACCAGCATGGTGGACAGGGCGTCGCGCTCGGCGACCACCCGCTGGGCCTGCGAGAGCGCCTCGCCCATCAGGCGGCGCGCCCACAGCGCGAGCCGGCCGCCGCAGCGCGGGTCGGCCTCGATGGCGGCGCGCACCTTCTCGACGGCGAAGCCGCCGTGGCCGGTGTCGTCGAGGACGGAGAGCACGAGGGCGCGGGTGTCGGCGTCCAGGTGGCTGGCGACCTCGCGGTAGAAGTCACTGGCGATCGAGTCGCCGACGTACGCCTTGACCAGGCCCTCCAGCCAGTCCGAGGGGGCGGTCTGGCGGTGGAAGTCGTCGACGCCCTTGGCGAAGGGTTCCATGGCGGCGGTGGGCTCCGCGTCGATCGCCGCGAGCCGGTCGCGCAGCTGCTCGAAGTGGTGGAACTCCGCGGAGGCCATCTTCGCGAGCTCGGCCTTGTCGTCGAGGGTGGGCGCGAGCTTCGCGTCCTCCGCGAGTCGTTCGAAGGCCGCGAGCTCGCCGTACGCGAGTGCGCCCAGCAGGTCCACGACGGCGGCCCGGTACTGCGGCGAGGCGGAGGCGGTCGCCCAGTCCTGGGCGGCGATACCGGTCGCCTCGGCGGGGGCGCCGTCGTCGGCGGGCGATGCGTTTTCTACGGTCGACATGCTCCGCACAATAGCCCGCCCGCACACCCCCGACGCCACCACGTCGCACGGCCTTCCGTCCACCCGAACGCGACGACCAGGTGAATTCACCCGACACGCCTGCGGGATTCCGGGGTACAGTGGTAAAGCGCCTGCCGAATACTCGGCGGGCCATCCGAATGAGGATGCCCGGTCGGTGGCCCGATCGGCTCCAACCCGACCGCCCTCGGGTGATGCGTACGTCCATGCGTACCGCGTCCACGAGGGGCCCCCTCAGCGGCACTGGCGGCTTGAGCGAAGGCAGTGGTCCCGCGCAGCTTCGTACGTACTACATGCAGTACTGCAAGCCCGGCACGGTACGACCACCCCCCTCGCCGCCTCGCGCCGCGTCTCACAGAAGAGGCAGCACCCTGACTACGTTCCGAGACCTCGGGATCCTTCCCGAAACCGCCGAAGCCCTCGAAGCCGTCGGCATCGTGACCCCCTTCCCCATCCAGGAGATGACCCTCCCCGTCGCCCTCTCCGGCACGGACGTCATCGGCCAGGCGAAGACCGGAACCGGCAAGACGCTCGGTTTCGGCCTTCCGCTGCTGGAGCGGGTCATCGTCCCCGCGGACGTCGAGGCCGGTCGGGCCACCCCCGACCAGCTGACCGACTCCCCCCAGGCCCTCGTCGTCGTCCCGACGCGCGAGCTGTGCACGCAGGTCACGAACGACCTGCTGACCGCGGGCAAGGTCCGCAACGTCCGCGTCCTCGCCATATACGGCGGCCGCGCGTACGAGCCCCAGGTCGAGGCGCTCCAGAAGGGCGTCGACGTGATCGTCGGCACCCCGGGCCGCCTGCTCGACCTGGCCGGCCAGCGCAAGCTCGACCTCTCGCACGTCAAGGCACTGGTCCTGGACGAGGCCGACGAGATGCTCGACCTGGGCTTCCTGCCCGACGTCGAGAAGATCATCAACCACCTGCCGGCCAAGCGGCAGACCATGCTGTTCTCGGCGACCATGCCGGGCGCGGTCATCGGCCTGGCCCGCCGGTACATGACGCAGCCGACGCACATCCGCGCCACCTCGCCCGACGACGAGGGCGCGACCGTCGCCAACATCACCCAGCGCGTCTACCGTGCGCACAACATGGACAAGCCGGAGCTCGTGGCCCGCGTCCTGCAGGCCGAGGGCCGCGGACTGGCCATGATCTTCTGCCGCACCAAGCGCACGGCCGCCGACATCGCCGAGCAGCTGGAGCGGCGCGGCTTCGCGTCCGGCGCCGTCCACGGCGACCTGGGCCAGGGCGCGCGCGAGCAGGCGCTGCGCGCGTTCCGCAACGGCAAGGTCGACGTGCTGGTGTGCACCGACGTCGCCGCCCGCGGCATCGACGTCGAGGGCGTGACCCACGTCATCAACTACCAGACGCCCGAGGACGAGAAGACGTTCCTGCACCGGGTGGGCCGCACCGGCCGCGCCGGCGCCAAGGGTACCGCGATCACCCTGGTCGACTGGGACGACATCCCGCGCTGGCAGCTGATCAACAAGGCGCTGGAGCTGGACTTCCACGACCCCGTGGAGACCTACTCCACCTCCCCGCACCTGTTCGAGGAGCTGGGCATCCCGGCCGGCACCAAGGGCATCCTGCCGCGCTCCGAGCGCGTGCGGGCCGGCCTGAAGGCCGAGGAGCTGGAGGACCTGGGCGAGACCGGCGGCCGCGGCGGCCGGGGCGGCCGCGGTGCGGCCCCCGCTCCCGCCGAGCGCCCGGAGCGCACCCGGACCCCGCGCCAGCGCCGCCGTACGCGCAGCGGTTCCGAGGTCGCCTCCGCCGGTGTGGACGCTGCCCCGGAGGCGCAGGTCGTCGAGGCTCCCGCGGCCCCGGCGGTCGACGAGGCCGCGGCGGACCAGCCGCGCCGGCCGCGCCGCCGCCGCACCCGGGTGTCGGCGCCGGCCGCAGCCGCCGCCGTGGCGGCCCCGGTGGCCCCGGTCGCCGCGGCTCCCGTGGCCGAGGTGCAGGTCGTCGAGGCCCCGGTGGCCGAGGCCCGCGTGGTCGAGGCCCGTGTGGTCGAGGCGCCCGTCGCCGAGGCTCCCGCCGCTGCGGCCAAGGCTGCGGCCGCGCCGCGGCAGGCCCGGACCCGCAAGCCCACCCAGACCTCGATCCTGGCGGCGGCCGCAGCCGCGCCCGTCCAGGCTCCGGTGCGGGTCCCGGCGGGCCCCGAGCCCGACTTCCAGATCGCCCCGCCGTCCGAGCCGGCCCGGCCCCGCCGGACCACGCGGGCCCCGCGCAAGGCCGCCCCGGCCGCCGCGGTGACCCCGGTGACCCCGGTCGTCGAGGCGCCGGCCGTCGTGGCGCCCGTCGCCGAGGCCCCGGTCGCCGAGGAGGCCCCGGTCAAGCCGAAGCGCACCCGGGCCCGCAAGGCCGTGGCGCCCTCCGCGGAGGTCCCGGCGGCGGTCGAGGCTCCCGCGGCCGAGGAGGCTCCGGCGAAGCCGAAGCGCACCCGCACCCGCAAGACCGCCGCTGCCGCGGAGGCTCCGGTGGCCGAGGCCGCCGCGGTCGCCGAGGAGGCTCCGGTCAAGCCGAAGCGCACCCGGACCCGCAAGGCCGTGGCGCCGACCGCGGAGGCCTGAGCCCCCGCAGTGCCCTGACGCGGGCCCCGGTTCCCCTTCACGGGGGGCCGGGGCCCGCGGGCGTACGGGGGCGGGGATCCCGCTCCCGTACGGCTTGCTACGGACCGGTAACCTCGGGCCATGAGCAAGCCGCCGCGCCTTACCCTGCCGTCCGACGCCCGTGCGTACCACCTCCCGACCGCCCGCGGCGCGTTCGCCGTGCACGAGGCGGGCGAGCCGGTCCGCGGTACGGCCCTGCTGGTTCCAGGTTTCACCGGGAGCAAGGAGGACTTCATCGGCCTCCTCGAACCGCTGGCCGCGCACGGCTACCGGGTCGTGGCCGTCGACGGGCGCGGCCAGCACGAGACCCCGGGGCCGCGCGAGGAGTCGGCGTACGCCCTGGACGAGCTGGCGCAGGACGTGCTGGCGCAGGCGGCCGCCCTCGACGCGGGCCCGCTCCACCTGGTCGGGCACTCGCTCGGCGGGCTGATCGCGCGGGCCGCCGTGCTGCGCGACGCGGCGCCCTTCGCCTCCCTGACCCTGATGAGCAGCGGTCCGGCCGCGATCGCCGAGGAGCAGCGGGAGCGGACGGCGCTGCTGGTCGCCGCGCTGGAGGCGATGCGGGAGGACATGGCGGGCGTGTGGACGGCCATGCGCGCGTACGACCCGGAGGACGCCGTGCCCGACGCCCCGGAGCTGGCGGAGTTCCTGCGGGACCGGTGGCTGGCGACCGTACCGGAGCAGCTGATCGCCACGGGGCGGGTACTGGTCTCCGAACCGGACCGGGTGGCGGAGCTGAGCGGGGTCGGCCTGCCGAAGCTGGTGCTGTCGGGCGAGGTGGACTACGCCTGGCCGGTCCCGCTGATGGACGACATGACACAACGTCTGGGAGCTCGTCGCGTGGTGGTGCCGGGTGCGGAACACTCGCCGAATGCGGAGAACCCGCAGGTCACGGCTGATGCGCTGGCCGCGTTCTGGGCTGCTGTCGAGACCCGTTAGTTAGCCAAGGAAAAAATTTCCTTAGCGTAGGGAATGTTTGAGTCTTACACTTCGTTGGGAACCCATGCAAGGAGAACACTGACGAAGGGAGAAGCCGTGCGCTTCGAGATTCTGCGCCTGGACGACGTCGACGGAACCGCCGTGGACAGCACCGTCGTGGACGCGGCCTCCGTCAACCGGATCGTGCAGCAGGCGGCCGCCATCGGCCAGCGCATCCTGATCCGACCGGCCGGGAGTGCGTCCTCCTGACGCTTCGGGGGCGCAGCGCCCCATGCGAACGCCCCCGCACCGATCCGGTGCGGGGGCGTTCGCATGCACGGCGGCCCGGGGCAGGGGGCCGGAGCGGGTCAGGCTCCCCGGACGACCTGGAGCACGCCGTTGATGATCTGCTGGACGGCGATGGCGGAGAGCATCATGCCCGCGAGGCGCGTCACGAGGACGACGCCGCCGTCCTTGATGAGCCGGATGATCACCAGCGAGTAGCGCATGGTGAGCCACAGGACCACGTGCATCGCGATGATCGCGCACCAGACCGAGACCTGCATGCCGACGTCGTCGGCCTTCTGGACGGCCAGGATGACGGAGACGATCGCACCGGGCCCGGCGAGCAGCGGCATGCCCAGCGGCACGAGGGCGACGTTCACGTCCTTGGTCTGCTTGGGCTCGTCGGTCTTGCCGGTGAGCAGGTCGAGCGCGATGAGCAGGAGCAGCAGACCGCCGGCGATCATCAGCGCCGGGACGGAGACGTGCAGGTAGTCCAGGATCTGCTGGCCGCAGATGCCGAACACGGCGATGACGCCGAAGGCGACGCAGACGGCCTGCCAGGCCATCCGGCGCTGCACCTTGGCGGGCCGGCCGGAGGTCAGCGCGAGGAAGATCGGCGTGATGCCCGGCGGGTCCATAATCACAAAAAGCGTGAGAAAAAGGGATCCGAAGACGGCGAAGTCGAACACAGTGATGCCTTGCAGAGAGTGGGGTGTTTCGAAGGAGGACGAGGGGGGCGGGACAGCGCGGAACGCCCTCCGGTCATGGGCCGGAAAGGGGCGGGCGCGGCTCACGCGCCGGCGGCTCCGCCGGTGCCCGGCACGGGGAAGGCCCCGGTCGCGCGGCGCGTGATCTCGCCGTAGACCTCGGGGTCGGTGGTGTACTCGCCGAGCCGGCAGGTCTTGCGGCTGCCGTGGTAGTCGCTGGAGCCCGTCACGAGGAGGTCCAGCTCGCCGGCGAGGGCGCGCAGCCGGCTGCGGGTGTCGGCGTCGTGGTCCATGTGGTCGACCTCGATGCCGTCCAGGCCGGCGGCCGCGAGCTCGGCCACCGCGGTCTCGGGGACGCAGCGGCCGCGCTTGACGGCCGCGGGGTGCGCGAAGACGGTGACGCCGCCGGCGGCCTTGACCAGGCGGATGGCGTCGAAGGGGTCGAGCTCGTGCTTCTCGGCGTAGGCGCGGCCGCCGTCGGCGAGCCAGTCCGGGGTGAACGCGTCCGACACGGTCGGGACGACGCCCAGTTCGACGAGGGCGGTCGCGATGTGCGGCCGGCCCACGGAGCCGCCGCCGGCGATCCGGGAGACCTGCTCCCAGGTGACGTCCACGCCGAGCGCCCGCAGTTTGCCGATCATGGCCTGGGCGCGGGGCGTGCGGTCGTCGCGGACGAGCTCCCGCTCGCGGGCGAGCTCGGGCTCCTCGGGGTCGAAGAGGTAGGCGAGCAGGTGCATGCCGATGCCGTCGAGGCGGCAGGAGAGCTCCATGCCGGTGACGACGGTGAGTCCGCGCGGGGCCGCGGCGAGGGCCTCGGCGTATCCCCGCACGGTGTCGTGGTCGGTCAGCGCGACCACGTCGAGCCCGGCGGCGGCCGCTCCCAGGACCAGCTCGGCGGGGGTGTCGGTTCCGTCGGAAGCCGTGGAGTGGGCGTGCAGGTCGATGCGCACGGCCATGGCTCCAGGGGTCGCGGGTACGGGGGACACCTCAGGATAGCGTCCGGCCGCCCGGGCGGCCGCCCCGGCCCCCCGGCGGCGGATGCCCTGCGGCGCCGTCCGCCGCCGCTACGGGTCCAGGATCCGCGGGCTCACGGCGCCGCAGGGCAGGAGTTCGAGTTCGGCGCCGGCGTCCCGCAGGTCCGTCAGGACCAGCTCGTCGTACATGAGCATGCCCGACCGCTCCGGCCAGGCGATCGCCCACAGCCACAGTCCGCGGGCCTCTCCCGCGAAGACGGCCCGGTCGTCGGGGGCGCCCTTCACGTGCCACAGCGGGGTGGGGCGTCCCGCCGCGACGACCTTGGCGTGCGGCGGGGCCGACACGTCGAGGTACGTGCCCGGGTCGGGGCCGTCGATGCCGGCGAACCGCGCGCCCAGTCCGACGCCCAGCTCCTCGGCGATCAGCAGCAACTCCCCCATTCCGCCGAGCGGTCCGGGCCCCGAGCAGGCCACCGCGGTCGCCCTGCCGCCGCTGCGGTCGTCACCGGCCGAGGCCACCCCCGTGAACAGCCACCCCACCGGTAGCGGCCACGGCATCCACACCGGTACCCGCGCCCGGTGCACCACCACGCTGAGACCCTCCACGCTGGGCGGGATGACGGGCTGGAGCGGGTGCACCGCGCCGTGCACCGCGCACTGCCAGGAGTCGGAGAAGAGTCCGGGCGCCCTGACCCGGCCACCGCACTTCGGGCAACTCGGTTCGCCCCTCATAAGAAGCCACGCTCCTCCCCGCCCGGCGCCCCGTCAAGACGCGATCACCCGTCCGGATGTCTCAGTCCAGCGGCACGGCGGAGCGCAGCGGGTCGCGCAGGTCCGTACCCTGTGCCAGCCACCGTTCCTGGAGGGCGGCCGCACCGTGGACCCGCTTCCACGCCGCCTCGTTGGACGTCATCGGCAGCAGCGGGAGGAACTGCACCGGGTCGCTCGGCCCGTCCAGTTCGAGGTCCTCCACCAGCCCGCCGGGCTCGGCGACGAGCACCGAGGTGAACGGCGCCCCCTCCCACAGTGGCTCCCCCACGTCGAGGGATGCGCCGGGTGCCACGACCAGCCCCTCGACCTGCGGGGAGGCGGCCAGTACGGCGAGCGGCCGCAGCACCCTGTCGGTGGCCGCACGGCCGGCCCGCACGGTCAGCACCAGCTCGGCGCGGGGGCCGCGCAGCGGGTCGGCGACCATGGCGGTCGGATCGGTCATCGGGTTCGCGGACATGCCGAGGGTGGCGTACCGGACGAGTCCGCCGCCGGTGAAACGGAGCACCTCGATGCGGTCGGTGCCGAGGAAGGTGACGGCGGCGCGGGCGTCGGGTTCACCGAGGGCGCTGCGCAGCCGGGCCTCCACGAGAGCCAGAATTTCTGCCATGGAGCGAGCATAGAACTCGTATGAGGCGGGTAAAGGGCGGGTCTTGACCATCCGTCGGCTGATAGTGTTGTCCGCTGGCCGATGCCGCATGCAGAAGCATGTCTCCGGGCATCAGGCGACAGGAAGTCCTCCACGGAGGACCGGCCGGAGGAGGTGGGGACTGCGATGAAGCGAGGTCGATCGTGCAGTACCAACCGCTCTTCCGCGTCCCGTACGGGCACCTTCCGCCCGTTTTGATCATCTGATCAGCAGAAGAGCGACGGCAGAACGTTGTCCTCCCGTCCTGTTTGTTCCTTCCGGCCGCTTCCGCGTGCCCGCCGACGGTGTCGTGCCGTGCCGCCCGGAAGGGGCCTCCACACCCCGTACGGCTGCCGCCGTGCGTGCGAAGGAGCCTGCCATGTCGATGCTGCCCTACCTGCGTGCCGCCGTACGTCCGGCCCTGCGCCGGTCCACCCCCGTCCAGCCCGGCTACGACACCACCCGCGACCCGTCGGCGAGCAGCGCCGTGGTCGACTGCGCCGTCTACCGCGACGGCCGGCGCGTCGCCGGACCTGCCTGTCTGACGCCGCGTGAGGCGATCCGGCGGGTCCGCGAGGACGGCGGGTTCGCCTGGATCGGCCTGCACGAGCCGACCGAGGCGGAGTTCGCGGGGATCGCCACCGTCTTCGGCCTGCACCCGCTCGCGGTGGAGGACGCGGTCCACGCGCACCAGCGGCCGAAGCTGGAGCGCTACGACGACACCCTCTTCACCGTCTTCAAGACCATCCACTACGTCGAGCACGCCGAACTCACCGCGACCAGCGAGGTCGTGGAGACCGGCGAGGTGATGTGCTTCACCGGCCCCGACTTCGTCATCACGGTCCGGCACGGCGGCCAGGGCTCCCTGCGGGGGCTGCGCCACCGTCTCCAGGACGACCCCGAGCTGCTCGCCAAGGGCCCCTCGGCCGTGCTGCACTCCATCGCCGACCACGTCGTCGACGGGTACATCGCGGTCGCGGCGGCCGTGCAGGACGACATCGACGAGGTGGAGAGCGCGGTGTTCGCCGCGCCCGCGAAGGGCAGTGCGCGCGGCGGCGACGCGGGCCGCATCTACCAGCTCAAGCGCGAGGTCCTGGAGTTCAAGCGGGCCGTCGCCCCGCTGCTGCGGCCGATGGAGCTGCTCAGCGAGCGGCCGATGCGGCTGGTCGACCCGGACATCCAGAAGTACTTCCGCGACGTCGCCGACCACCTGGCGCGGGTGAACGAGCAGGTCGTCGGCTTCGACGAGCTGCTGAACTCGATCCTCCAGGCGAACCTGGCGCAGGCGACCGTCGCCCAGAACGAGGACATGCGCAAGATCACCTCCTGGGCGGCGATCATCGCCGTGCCGACGATGATCTGCGGGGTCTACGGGATGAACTTCGACCACATGCCCGAGCTCCACTGGGAGTACGGCTACCCGATGGTGATGACGGCCATCGTCGGCTCCTGCTTCACCATCCACCGCGCGCTGCGCCGCAACGGCTGGCTGTAGGGGCCCTCGGGGCGGCCCCCGGCCCGCCCTCCTCGACCCCCTACGCTGTGCGCATGACTCTCAGCACGCTCGACCTGGCCCTCGTCGAGGAGGCCACCAAGAAGTCCGGCCTGATCTGGGTCCGCGGCTCCGGGGCCGACCGGGCCCTGTGGCACGCCTGGGTGGACGGCGCGGCCCACGTGCTGGGCGACGGGCCCGGGGAGCAGCCGCTGCCGGACCTCGCGGACGGGGCTGCGGCCGAGGTGACCGTGCGCAGCAAGGACAAGGGCGGCCGACTGGTCGCCTGGACGGCGGCGGTACGGGAGCTCGCGCCCGGCAGCGAGCCGTGGGAGGCCGCCGTCGCCGAGCTCAAGGGCAAGCGGCTGAACGCCCCCGACTCCGAGACGATGACCGCGCGGTGGGCCCGCGAGTGCCGGCTGCTGCGCCTGGAGCCCGTCGCCGCGACCACGGACCTGCCGGACGGGTCGCTGGCCGCCGTCCCGCAGGGCGCGCCGGCGGTCACCCGCCGGCCGATCCCGGCGGGGCTGCCGAAGCTGCTGCTGAAGCGCCGCAGGTCCGCCCGCTAGGCCGCCCGGGCGGGAGGGCCCGGGTTCACTGGCCCGGGTTCACTGGCCCGGGTTCGATCCCTGGCCCGTGCCCTTGCTGCCGCCGGGCGCCGGGGAGGCCGACCCGCCGGGCTCCTTGTCCTTCGTCGTGGGCAGTTGGGAGCCGTAGTCGAGGGTCTGGTCCGCCGCGGGCGCCTCCAGCGGGACGGGCTTGCCCCAGTCGCTGAGGTCGACCGCGCCGGCGCCGCCGGCCCGCTCCATGCGCAGCGGGTACGGGGTGCCCTCCAGGGAGACCGACAGCTTGCCGCCCTTGCCCTGGTCGGCGGTCACCTGGACCGCGGGGGTGGGGCCGACCTTGGTGTAGTCCTCGATCTTGGCGAGCTTGCCGTCGAGCCCGAGCAGCCCGTCGAGGAGCACGTGCATGTCGGTGAAGCCGCGGAACTGCTTGTAGGTGGGGTCGCTCTCGGGCACCTTCACGTACTTGTCGCCGAGCTTCCCGGCCGCCTCGGAGGTCCCCCAGAAAGCGGCGCTCGCCTTCAGGTACAGCTGCTCGCCGACGCGCAGCAGCTGGAAGGTGTCCTCCTTGGACTTCACCTCGCCGGAGCCGCCGTCCTTGCCCAGGCGCACGTTGAGCGTGAAGGTTTTTCCGCCGCTGACCAGGGTGCCCGACAGGTGCACCGAGGAGGCGGCGCCGGCCGCGGCCTTCGCCTTGCCCTCGATCTGGCCCGCGGAGAGCTTGCCGACCCCGTTCGTGCCCTCGTCGGGGTCCGCCCCGCAGCCCGTGCCGGTGACGGCCAGGCCCGCGCACAGGAGCCCGGCGAACGCGGCCCGGCGCAGGCGCGCGGCGGGGAAGTAGGCGGTCACGGGCAGGTGCCTCTCGTCGTACGTCTTCGGGCAGCAGGCAGCGTACCCGCCCGTACGGCGGGCACCGCGCCCGCGGGGCCTCCCCGGCCGGACGGCCCCACCAGGACGTCTGCGCGGCGTACGGGCTAGCCTGAGGGGCGGCAGGACTGTCGGTGGACACGAGGCAACGGGAGGCGCCGGTATGGCTGGAGGCGCCCCGCGGATCTTCGTGTCCCATCTGTCGGGTGTGCCCGTCTTCGACCCCAACGGTGACCAGGTCGGCCGCGTCCGCGACCTCGTGGCGATGCTGCGCGTCGGGGGGCGCCCGCCGCGGCTGCTGGGCCTGGTGGTCGAGGTGGTGAGCCGGCGCCGGATCTTCCTGCCGATGACCCGGGTGACGGGCGTGGAGTCCGGGCAGGTGATCACCACCGGGGTGGTGAACATGCGACGCTTCGAGCAGCGGCCCACCGAGCGCCTGGTCCTCGGCGAACTGCTCGACCGCCGGGTGCTGCTGACCGCGACCGGCGAGGAGGCCACCGTCCTCGACGTGGCCATCCAGCAGCTGCCGGCCCGCCGCGACTGGGAGATCGACAAGATCTTCGTCCGCAAGGGCAAGGGAGGGGCGCTGCGCCGCCGCGGCGAGACCCTGACCGTGGAGTGGTCGGCGGTGACCGGCTTCTCCCTGGAGGAGGAGGGCCAGGGCGCCGAGAACCTGGTCGCCACCTTCGAGCAGATGCGCCCGGCCGACGTGGCGAACGTCCTGCACCACCTGACCCCGAAGCGGCGCGCCGAGGTGGCGAGCGCCCTCGACGACGACCGGCTCGCGGACGTCCTGGAGGAGCTGCCCGAGGACGAGCAGGTGGAGATCCTCGGCAAGCTGAAGGAGGAGCGCGCCGCCGACGTCCTGGAGGCCATGGACCCGGACGACGCGGCCGACCTGCTGTCGGAGCTGCCCGAGGACGACAAGGAGCGGCTGCTGACGCTGATGCAGCCGGACGACGCGGCCGACATGCGCCGCCTGCTGTCGTACGAGGAGAACACCGCGGGCGGTCTGATGACCACCGAGCCGATCGTGCTGCGCCCGGACGCGACGGTCGCGGACGCGCTGGCCCGGGTGCGGCAGGCGGACCTGTCGCCGGCGCTGGCCGCGCAGGTGTACGTGTGCCGGCCGCCGGACGAGACGCCGACCGGCAAGTACCTGGGCACGGTGCACTTCCAGCGGCTGCTGCGGGACCCCCCGTTCACCCTGGTCAGCTCGATCGTGGACACGGACCTGCCGCCGCTGCGACCGGACGCCTCGTTGGCCGCGGTGACCAGCTTCCTGGCCGCGTACAACATGGTCGCCGTACCGGTCGTCGACGAGGGCGGCGCGCTGCTCGGCGCGGTGACCGTCGACGACGTGCTCGACCACCTGCTGCCGGACGACTGGCGGGAGACGGACTTCCACGCCGAGGAGGCCGTACGTGGCTACTGACCGGGGGCGGGACCGCGAGCAGGCCCGCGAGCGGCGCCGCGAGCAGATCCGCGAACGCCGCGAGCAGGCGCGGGCCCAGGCCCGCGAGAGCGGGCTGCTGGACGGGTCCGAGCGGACGGAGCAGCGGGCCGCCGAGCGGGCCGAGCGCGCGAGGTCCGGGCAGTCGACCGGGTCGAGCGCGCTGACCCGCTCGCGGGTGCGCCTGGACCAGCCGCGGGCGCCGCGCCGCTCGCTGCTGCCGGAGTACGACCCGGAGGCCTTCGGGCGGCTGTCGGAGCGGGTGGCCCGGTTCCTCGGCACGGGCCGGTTCATCGTCTGGATGACGCTGGTCATCGTCATGTGGGTGCTGTGGAACATCTTCGCCCCGGACCACCTGCGCTTCGACCCGTACCCGTTCATCTTCCTGACGCTGATGCTGTCGCTGCAGGCCTCGTACGCGGCCCCGCTGATCCTGCTCGCGCAGAACCGGCAGGACGACCGCGACCGGGTCAACCTGGAGCAGGACCGCAAGCAGAACGAGCGGTCCATCGCGGACACCGAATACCTGACCCGGGAGATCGCAGCGCTGCGGATGGGCCTGGGCGAGGTCGCGACGCGGGACTGGATCCGGTCGGAGTTCCAGGACCTGATCAAGGAGATGGACGAGCGTCGTCTATTCCCAGCGGAGAGTGACGAAGGCGACCGCTAGCAGCCTTACCGGAGGCAGGCTACCGAGCCGTACCATCGGGGGCATGGCTACCGACACAAGCTCCGCCGCCGTGCCCGAGCAGGACGCGATCCTCGACGCACTGGCGACGGTGAACGACCCCGAGATCCACCGGCCGATCACCGAGCTCGGCATGGTCAAATCGGTGGAGATCGGCGACGGCGGCGCGGTCGCCGTCACGGTCTACCTGACGGTGTCGGGCTGTCCCATGCGCGAGACGATCCAGCGCAACGTCTCCGAGGCCGTGGCGAAGGTCCCCGGCGTCACCTCGGTCTCCGTGTCGCTGGACGTGATGGGCGACGAGCAGCGCAAGGAGCTGGCGGCCACGCTGCGCGGCGGCACCGCCGAGCGCGAGGTCCCGTTCGCCAAGCCGGGCTCGCTGACCCGTGTCTACGCGGTCGCCTCCGGCAAGGGCGGCGTCGGCAAGTCCTCGGTGACGGTGAACCTGGCCGCGGCGATGGCGGCGGACGGCCTGAAGGTCGGCGTCGTCGACGCGGACATCTACGGCCACAGCGTGCCGCGCATGCTGGGCGTGGAGGGCAAGCCCACCCAGGTCGAGAACATGATCATGCCGCCGTCGGCCAACGGCGTGAAGGTCATCTCCATCGGCATGTTCACCCCGGGCAACGCGCCCGTGGTGTGGCGCGGGCCGATGCTGCACCGCGCCCTCCAGCAGTTCCTCGCCGACGTGTTCTGGGGCGACCTGGACGTGCTGCTGCTCGACCTGCCGCCGGGCACCGGCGACATCGCGATCTCGGTGGCCCAGCTGGTGCCGAACGCGGAGATCCTCGTCGTCACCACCCCGCAGCAGGCCGCGGCCGAGGTCGCCGAGCGGGCCGGTGCGATCGCCGTCCAGACCCACCAGAAGATCGTCGGCGTGGTCGAGAACATGGCCGGCCTGCCGTGCCCGCACTGCGACGAGATGGTCGACGTGTTCGGTACGGGCGGCGGCCAGAAGGTCGCCGACGGCCTCTCCCGGACGGTCGGCGCGACCGTCCCGGTGCTGGGCTCCATCCCGATCGACGTCCGGCTGCGCGAGGGCGGCGACGCGGGCGAGCCCGTCGTCCTGGCCGACCCGGACTCCCCGGCCGGCGCGGCGCTGCGCGCCATCGCGGGCAAGCTGGGCGGCCGCGCCCGGGGCCTGGCCGGCATGTCGCTGGGCATCACCCCGCGCAACAAGTTCTGACCGCGCGGCCCGGGATCCGGGCCGCCTCCGTGGAGGGCACCGCCGCCGGCGGTGCCCTTTCGCGTACCCGCTGCGGGCTGCCGGCTGCGGGCTACTGCTGGTAGGCGGCGAGGTCGCCGATGGCGGAGAAGCCGAGCCCGTAGGCGCTCATGCCGCGCCCGTACGCGCCCAGGTGCACCCCGGCGGCGGTGGACCCGGCCAGCACCCAGCCGAACTCGGACTCGCGGTAGTGGAAGGACGTCGGCTCGCCGTCGACGGGCAGCGAGAGCACCGACCAGTCGGGCCCGTCGAGGTCGTCGGCGAGCTCCCAGGCGGCCTCGGTCTGCTGCTCCAGCCAGTTGTCGCGCAGGCTGTGGTCCATCTGGCCGGGCCAGCTGTACGCCAGCAGCCCGGAGCCGGCCAGCCAGGCCGCGGAGGAGACCGAGGTGGCCTCCAGGACACCGGTGCCGTCGCCGCTGCGGCGCAGCGGGTTGCTCGCGACGGTGACGACCACCGCGAAGCGCTCCTTCTCACCGGTGGCGATCTCCCCGCGGACGGACGGCTCGTCGCCGTGGCCGGTGGAGCCGTGCTCGACGGTGCCGTCGGCACCGGTACCGACCTGCATCAGCCAGCGCGGGCCGGTGAAGGCCTCGTCCAGCCCGTACCAGGGGAAGTCGGCACGCAGGAAGCCCTCGGCCGTGCGCCGGGCCGCGGCCACGGGCCGGGCGGCCTCCCGGGGCGACCCGGGGGCCGTCGGGGCCGTCACCGGGACGGCGGCAGGTACTGCCGGTGCTGCGGCCGCCGCGGGCGCCGCGGCGGGTTCGGCCGGTGCTGCGGCTGCGGGCAGGTCGGGTAGCTCGGGCAGGTCGGGTGCTTCTGCGGGCTGTGCGCCGACCCGGCTGCTGCTCGTCGTCTCCATCGATGCGGCCTCTCGTTCCGTTGGGTCCGGAACGGCCCTCCCCCACAGGTCGTTGGGGGGACCCCCCACCTCGGGCGCCCTGGTCCGGACTCATGGAGGATAGCCACCGGACCCCGGATCGCCGGGCAGGACGAGGCTCAGGTGGCGTCGGCGTCGGACCAGGTCCGCTGCTCCGCGGCCGGGGCGGCCGGCTTCTTCAGCAGGTCCGGGGCGGCCTCGGACTCGCTGCTGTTGACGGCGTCGGTTACCTCGTTCAGCTCCTTGCGCAGGTCGAAGCTGCTCCGGATGTCCCGCAGGTCCTCGTTCTCGGCGAGCTGCTTGCGGATGAACGTCTTCGGGTTCAGGTCCTCGAACTCGAAGTCCTTGAACTCCGGGCCCAGTTCGGAGCGGATGTCCTGCTTGGCGCTGTCGGAGAAGGCGCGGATCTTCCGGACGAAGCCCGTGACGTCCTGGACGACCTTCGGCAGCTTGTCCGGGCCGAAGATGAGGATGCCGAGAACCACGATGGTGACCAGCTCGAGTGCGCCTATGTCGTTGAACACCTTGCCGCTCCTCGGCTCTCTTCACGTCGGGCCACGACAACGGTACCCGGCCCGGCCGGTCAGGCCCTACATCGGTACGAGATCAGCCGTGCTTTCCCCCGAACGTCATGATCCGTTCGCCGACCCGAGGACGAGCGGCAGGGTGAGCTCGCGTCCGTCGCGGAGCACGGTGAGGCGCAGCGGGGCGCCCGGCCGGAGGGCACGGACCTTGATGATCAGCTCGTCGCCGCCGTGCACGCGTCGGCCGTCCACCTTGGTGATCACGTCGCCGGGCTTGACCCCGGCGCGGGCCGCGGGCCCGTCGGGGGTGACGGCCGGCTTGCCGCCCTCGCCCTCGGTGCCCACCCGGGCGCCGTCGCCGGTGTACTGCATGTCGAGGGTGACGCCGATGACCGGGTGGGTGGCCTTGCCGGTGCGGATGAGCTCCTCGGCGACCCGTTTGCCCTGGTTGACGGGGATGGCGAAGCCGAGGCCGATGCTGCCGCTCTGCTTCTCGGTGCCGGCCTTTTCGGCTCCGCGGATGGCGCTGTTGATGCCGATCACGTGGGCCTTGGCGTCCAGCAGCGGGCCGCCGGAGTTGCCGGGGTTGATGGGGGCGTCGGTCTGCAGGGCGTCGACGTAGCTGATGTCGCTGCCGTCGCCCTTGTCACCGCCCGCGGTGATGGGCCGGCCGGTGGCGCTGATGATGCCGGCGGTGACGGTGTTGGAGAGGTCGAAGGGGGCGCCGATGGCCACCACCGGGTCGCCGACCTGCACGTCCTCGGAGTTGCCGAGGGCGAGCGGCTGCAGGCCCCTGACCCCGGTGACGCGGACCACCGCCAGGTCGTACCCGCTGTCCTGGCCGACGAGCTCCGCGTCGACGCTCTCGCCGGTGCCGAAGGTGACCGTGATGTCCTTGGCGCCGGCGACGACGTGGTGGTTGGTGAGGATGTGGCCCTGCGGGTCGAGGACGAAGCCGGTGCCGGTGCCGCCGCCCGTGGCGCCGCGGACGTGCAGGGTGACGACGCCGGGCAGCGCGGCTGCGGCGATCCCGGCCACGCTGTCGGGGGCGCGGCCCTTGGCGTCGACCGCGGCCTGCGGGAGTTCGAGGCGGGTGCTGCTGCGGCGCTCGGCGAGCACTCCGAACCAGCCCCCGGCGCCGCCGGCGAGCAGGGCGATGCCGAGGCCGAGGGCCAGCACGTGGCGCAGCCGCACCACGCGGCCGCCGGGTTCCCGGCCCCGGTCGGCGACCTGGAGCGGGGCGACGCTCCACGGGTCGTACGCCGGCCCGGTCGCGGGTCCGGGCCCGCCGGCGGCGGCTGCGGCCGCGGGCGGGGCGCCCGCGCCGTGGTCGGCGCCGTGGTCCGCGGCAGCGGGCTCCGCGCCGGCCTCCTCGACCTGCCCCGGCCCGGCGTCGGGGCCGGGTTCGGGGCGCGGCCCGGGAGGGGGACCGGCGGGGCGGCTCCACCAGGTCGGGGCCGGGTCGGACTGCTGCTGGTCGGCCATGGGCGCTCCCCGGAATCCTGTGGCACCGCCGGGCGGCGCGCCTGCCGCAGATTCAACCAGGTGGGTGCCCGGCCGGGAGCGGCCACCGCCCTCCCGCCCGGGCGAGGGGGTCAGCGGAGCAGCGAGACCGGGCGCGGGGTGGTGGACGCCGAGGGGTGGACCGGCGGCAGTGGAGCCGTGGGAAGCGGGGAGGCGGTGATCCCGGTGCGCGGTTCCCGGTCGCGGATCACCGCGTCGGCCACGGACACGGCCGGGCCGGAGCCGGGGCCCGGGCCCGGGCCGGTCCCGGACACGGGGGCCGCCGGCACGGCGGAGCCGGGCCTGGAGGCCGGGGCCTCGCCCCGTGCGTTCGGCTCGACCAGGTCCAGCGGGAGCGTCCCGCCCAGCGCGATCGCCGCCAGGGACACCGCCCCGGCCGCCACGAACGCGAAGCGGCGCCGCGGCCGCCCCACCTCGTGGATCCGGAAGCCCTGCTGCGGCGGCGCGGGAGCCGTGTACCCGAAGGTGCCGGCTGCGGACGGTCCTGAAGGGCCGGACGCGCCGGACGGGCCGTCCGGGCCTTCGCCGGGCAGCCCCTGGAGCCGCGCCAGCAGTCCGGCGGACAGCGGCGGCGGCGCGCTCTCGACGAACAGGGTCTTCAGGCGGCGCTGGGCGTCGGCCTCGGCCTTGCACTTGGCGCAGGTGGCCAGGTGGGCCAGGACCCGCTCGCGCGCGTCGTGGTTCAGCTCCCCGTCGACCAGGGCGGCCAGGCGGTCGCCCAGGTGCTGCTCGGCGGGGGAAGGGCTGACTTCACTCACTCGGCCCCGCCCTCTCCCCCGGCACCCGGGGCACCCACAGCGGCTCCGGTCAGCGCACGCTGCTCCGCGCGCGCCTCGGGGGAGCGGTGCCGCAGCGCCTTGCGCAGGTGCGAACGGCCGCGGTGGATACGGCTGCGCACGGTGCCGAGCTTCACGCCGAGCGTGGCGGCGATCTCCTCGTACGACAGGCCCTCGATGTCGCAGAGCACCACGGCCGCGCGGAACTCGGGCGCGAGGGTGTCCAGCGCCTGTTGCACGTCGGCGTCGAAATGGGTGTCGTGCAGCACCTGCTGCGGGGACGGCTCGCGGCTCGGCAGCCGCTCGGCGGCGTCCTCGGCGAGCGCGTCGAAACGGATCCGCTGCTTGCGGCGGACCATGTCGAGGAAGAGGTTGGTGGTGATCCGGTGCAGCCAGCCCTCGAACGTGCCCGGCGTGTACGTGGACAGCGAGCGGAAGACGCGGACGAAGACCTCCTGCGTCAGGTCCTCGGCGTCGTGCTGATTTCCCGTCAGGCGGTAGGCGAGACGGTAGACCCGCGCGCTGTGCGTGCTGACGATCTCCTCCCACGTGGGAGGGGTCCACGCCTGCGAGCCCGCATCGGCGGCGAAGGTCGCGGTGGTTGCGGTGTCGGCGGTGTGGATGCGGTCAGCAATGTCGGTCACGGATTTCGGCTCACCCGCCGACCAGAAGAGACGCCTCAGTACGCCTCGACGATCCACAGGCGCAGCCGCACCTCCCCTATCGGCTCTGGTGGTGTCCAGTGGAGCCCCTACCATAGCCACCCCTCCCGTCAGCTCCGGATAAGCTTTTTTGCCTTCTCTTTGCCCGCGGCGCGGAGGGCCCGCGGCGCCGATCTGCCCGGTGCCGTCCCCATCCGTCCCGCCCCCGTCTCGCCCGTACGCCCCTTTTGCCTCGCTCGTCGGCGCGTTGCCGCCACTGGTCCAACGCCCGGTCCCATCTGCGGGTTCCCGACGTCAGCGGATACAGTCACCGTTGCGCCAACTATGGGGACAGGAGAGGGTCATTACCGGCAACCGGCAGACGAGCTGGGCGTTCGCCGACGCGTTTGTCGCCGAGGACGACGCTCTGCGGTGGGCCCGCGACCGGGCCAGGGAAGCGGGCCTGCGCTCCGTCTCCCCCGGCACCGGGGCCGCGCTGCGCCTGCTCGCCGCCAGCGCCGACGCCAAGGCTGTCGCCGAGATCGGCACGGGGACCGGTGTCTCCGGCATCCACCTGCTGCACGGCATGCGCCCGGACGGGGTGCTGACGACCGTCGACCCCGAGCCGGACCGGCAGGCCTTCGCCCGCCAGGCCTTCCGCGCCGCCGGCTTCGCGGGCAACCGCGCCCGCTTCATCCCCGGCCGGGCGCTGGACGTGCTGCCCCGGCTCGCCGACGGCGGGTACGACCTCGTGTTCTGCGACGGGGATCCCGCCGAGTCCCTCGAATACCTCGCTGAATCGTTGCGTCTGCTGCGCCCCGGCGGACTGGTGTGCTTCGAGGGGGTCTTCTGCGACGGGCGCACGGTCGACTCCTCCGCCCAGGAGACCGAGGTGCTGCGGGTCCGGGAGCTGCTGCGCAGCGTCCGGGAGAGCCCCGCGCTGGAGGGGGCCCTGTTGCCGGTGGGCGACGGCCTGCTCTGCGCGGTCAGGCGCTGACCCGGGCGCGCAGGACGGCGGAAGGCGACAGGAGCCGGAGGGCGGTGCCGGGCGGCCCGGCCGGTGGGGGCGTCAGCGCAGCAGCGCGAAGGTGAGCGCGGTCGTCGCGCCGAGCACGGTGCCGGCCAGGACCTGGGCGGGCGTGTGCGCCTTGAGGACCAGCCTGGACCAGCCCACGGCCACGCCGGCGGGCACCGCGAGCAGCAGCGGGGTCCCGAAGGCCAGCACCAGGACCATCACGGCCCCGCCTGCCACCGACATGTGAAGGGATATCTGCCAGCCGAGGGTGACGAGCAGGGACGAGACCAGCCCGACGAGCATGGCGACGACGAGCGCGACCACCTCGCGCGGTGCGCCGAGGGCGTGGCCCAGGGCCATGGCCGCGGCGACGGAGACCAGGCTCAGCACCATGGGCACGACCCGCTGGCGGCGCACCCGGATGTGCTGGTCGGTCAGGGCGCCGCGCTTCACGCCGAGGCGGATGATCCCGATCGGCACGACCCCGCAGAACAGGGCGGCGAGCAGCCCCCAACCGAGGCCGGACCAGGAGCCGGTGCTGTGCCAGCCGACGGCGAGCAGCAGGGCGACCACGAGGTTGGCGGGGGCCAGGGCGTCGGTGAGGACCCGGGCCGTCTTCTGGCGGGGGGTGCAGTCGGCGAAGGCGGGCGGGGCGGGGGCGGTGAAGGTCACGGCACGGCTCTCGGCAGGCGGCAGCCCCCGCGCGGCGCTGCGGACGGCGGGAGCGCGGACGGAAGGGGAAGAAGGGGAACGCAGGGCCGGAGGGGAACGCAGGGCCCGGGGGGAAGGGGAACACAGGGCCGGAGGAAGGCAGGGCCGGGGGGAAGGCAGGCGCGCGGGCGCACGAGATCCGCGGCCGGATCAGCGGCGGCCCGCCCGCGCGGGTCCGCTCGGGGGCCGCCCGGCACAACGCTGCCCCGGCCGCGGATCGCGGCGGCCGGGGCAGCGCAGAGTGTGCAGGTGGTGCCGACGGGTCAGCCGACGACCTTCTTCAGGGCGTCACCCAGGGCGTCCGCCTCGTCCGGCGTCAGCTCGACGACCAGCCGACCGCCGCCCTCGAGCGGTACGCGCATGACGATGCCCCGCCCCTCCTTGGTGACCTCGAGCGGGCCGTCGCCCGTCCGCGGCTTCATGGCCGCCATGCTCGTTCCCCTTCCTGAAACCAGCTCATCGTCAGCCGACGGCCCCATTCAGGCGCCTGGAACCCGGCATCGAACACATTGCTTCCAGGCCATTATCCCGCATGTCAGGACCCGATGACCAACATCAGCGGGGAACGCTTGCGCAACGCGCTCTGCCAAAACCACTCATTTCGGGGACCTGCCTGCGATACTTCGCCCGCTCTGCGGCGGCCCGCCGACCGCTTTCTTTGACGCACATCACATGCCCTGGACCGGCCGGGTCCGCCATGCTGGCCCTGTACCGGCCAGTACCGATCCGCTGGCCGGGTCCGCGACGGAGGGGAACACCACCTGCCATGGCCGACACCGTGCTGTACGACGTGACCGACGGGCTCGCCACGATCACGCTGAACCGTCCGGACGCGATGAACTCGCTGAACACGGAGCTGAAGGTCGCCCTGCGGGACACCCTGCAGGCGGCGGGCGCCGACCCGGGCGTGCGGGCGGTCCTGCTGACGGCCACCGGTCGGGCCTTCTGCGTGGGCCAGGACCTGAAGGAGCACGTCGGGAACCTCCAGGCGGCCCGGGAGTCCGGCTCGGGCAATGCGCTGGGCACCGTGAGCGAGCACTACAACCCGATCGTGCGGGCGATCACGGAGATGCCGAAGCCGGTGGTCGCCGGGGTGAACGGCGTCGCCGCCGGGGCGGGCTTCGGCTTCGCGCTGGCCGCGGACTACCGGGTGGTGGCCGACACGGCGAGCTTCACCACCGCGTTCGCCGGGGTCGGGCTGTCCGCCGACTCCGGGCTGTCGTGGACCCTGCCGCGGTTGATCGGCCCCGGCCGGGCGGCGGACCTGCTGCTGTTCCCGCGTTCGATCTCCGCGCAGGAGGCCCAGGAGCTCGGCCTCGTGAACCGGCTGGTGCCGGCGGCGGAGCTCGCGGACACCGCCGCCGAGGTCGCGCGGCGCCTCGCGGACGGGCCGACGGTCGCCTACGCCGGGCTGAAGCAGGCGCTGGCGTTCGGGGCGGGGCGCTCGCTGGCCGAGGCGCTGGAGAAGGAGGACGAGCTGCAGACGCGGTCGGGCGCCTCCGAGGACCACGCGATCGCGGTCGCGGCCTTCCTGGCCAAGGAGAAGCCGAAGTACACCGGCCGCTAGCCGGGACGTACGGACCGGCCCGGGCGGCGGCCGCCCGGGCCCGTGCCCCCGTCAGGCGGCGGGGGCGGGGTGCGGGCCGCGCAGGCGGCCAGGTGGTCGTTGACCAGGCCGCAGGCCTGCATCAGGGCGTAGGCGGTGGTGGGGCCGACGAAGCGGATGCCCGCCTTCTTCAGGGCCTTGGCGAGGGCGGTGGACTCCGGGGTCACGGCCGGGACCTCGGAGATGTCCTGCGGGGCGGCCCGGCCGGGCTCCGGGGCGTGGGACCAGACGAGGGCGTCGAGTTCGCCCGGCTCCCACTCGGCGAGGACCCGGGCGTTGGCGAGGGTCGCCTCGATCTTGGCCCGGTTGCGGATGATCCGCTCGTCGCCGAGCAGCCGGGCGGCGTCCTCCTCGTCGTACCGGGCGACGGCGGCGATCCGGAAGTCGGCGAAGGCCGCACGGAAGCCCTCGCGCCGCCGCAGGATCGTCAGCCAGGACAGCCCCGACTGGAAGGCCTCCAGGCAGAGCCGCTCGTAGAGGGCGTCGTCCCCGTGCACCGGGCGGCCCCACTCGGTGTCGTGGTAGGCGATGTAGTCCTCGGTGGACAGCGCCCACGGGCAGCGCAGACCCCCGTCGGGTCCGGCGAGGGCGGTCACCGGGCGTCCTTCGACAGGTCGACGGCGTCCGGCTCCTGCGACCGCTCGGCCTCGCCGGCGTCGGCTTCGGCGTCGGCGGCGTGAGCGGCAGCGGGCGTGGCACCCCCGGCAGCGGAGGCGCCGGGAACGGCCAGGACGCCCGGGGCCCCGGGGTGCGCGGCAGCCGCCGTCAGCTCGGCGATCCGGGCGTCGCGTTCGGCGAGCTCGGCCCCGAGCCGCTCCAGCACGTCGTCCACCTCGGCCATCCGGTAGCCGCGGGGCGCCACGGGCAGCCGCAGCGCGTCGATGTCGGCCGGCACGACCGGGCGGCTCTCGGGCAGCGCGTCGGCCACGCGGTCCGGCTCCGCCTCGGGCAGTACGGGCTCCGAGCCGCCGCCCACCACCGCCAGGGTGACCGCGGCGACGACCACGACCAGCGCGATCAGCAAGAACCAGAACACGATCGACTCCCTGAGAGACTCTGGGGGGCACCTCCCAGCGGTAGCTGGGGACCACTCCGATCACCAGGTTAAGGTCACAGGCGCGGCGCACGGGCCGCCTGAGGAGGAAAGAACGGGATGCTGCGACTGGGCAGGCGCGAGTTCGACACCCACGAGCCGGTGATCATGGCGATCGTGAACCGTACGCCGGACTCCTTCTACGACCAGGGCGCGACGTTCCGCGACGAGCCCGCCCTGGACCGGGTCGAGCAGGCGGTGGCCGAGGGCGCGGCGATCATCGACATCGGCGGGGTCAAGGCCGGTCCGGGCGAGCACGTGGACGCGGCCGAGGAGGCCCGGCGCACGGTCGGCTTCGTGGCCGAGGTCCGGCGCCGCCACCCGGACGTGGTGATCAGCGTGGACACCTGGCGGCACGAGGTCGGCGAGGCCGTCTGCGAGGCCGGCGCGGACCTGCTCAACGACGCCTGGGGCGGGGTGGATCCAAAGCTCGCGGAGGTCGCCGCCCGGTACGGCGCGGGCCTGGTCTGTACGCACGCCGGCGAGGTCGAGCCGCGCACCCGGCCGCACCGGACCGGGTACGAGGACGTGATGGCGGACATCCTGCGGGTCACCGTGGGCCTGGCCGAGCGGGCCGCGGCCCTCGGCGTACGGCGCGACGCGATCATGATCGACCCGGGGCACGACTTCGGGAAGAACACCCGGCACTCGCTGGAGGCCACCCGGCGCCTGGCGGAGATGACGGAGACGGGCTGGCCGGTGCTGGTGTCGCTGTCGAACAAGGACTTCGTCGGCGAGACCCTCGACCGGCCGGTCAAGGAGCGCCTGCTGGGCACGCTGGCCACGACGGCGGTCTCGGCCTGGCTGGGCGCGCAGGTCTACCGCGTCCACGAGGTCGCCGAGACCCGGCAGGTCCTGGAGATGGTCCGCTCGATCCAGGGGCTGCGGGAGCCTGCGGTGGCCCGCCGGGGACTGGCCTGAGCCCGTCCCCGGCGACCGCACGGCCCCGGCCGGCCGCGGCGGCGGATCCCGCTGCTGCTGCGCGGCGCCGCCGCGCTACTTGCCGACTTCCTTCGTCACGAGGGCGATCGCCTCTTCCACGTCGTCCGTGACGTGGAAGAGGTAGAGGTCGCGCTCGGAGGCCTTGCCCTGCGCGACGACCGTGTTGCGCAGCCAGTCGACCAGGCCGCTCCAGTACTCGGTGCCGAACAGCACGATCGGGAACCGGGTGATCTTCTGGGTCTGGACCAGGGTCAGGGCCTCGAACAGCTCGTCCAGCGTGCCGAGTCCGCCCGGCAGGACCACGAACCCCTGGCTGTACTTCACGAACATCGTCTTGCGGACGAAGAAGTACCGGAAGTTCAGCCCCAGATCGACGTGCGCGTTGAGCCCCTGCTCGAAGGGCAGCTCGATGCCGAGGCCCACCGAGATGCCGTTGGCCTCCCGCGCGCCCTTGTTGGCCGCCTCCATCGCACCCGGCCCGCCGCCGGTGATCACCGCGAAGCCGGCGTCGACGAGCGCGCTGCCGATCCGGACGCCCGCCTCGTACTCGGGCGAGCCGGCCGGCGTGCGCGCCGAGCCGAACACGCTGATCGCGGGCGGCAGCTCCGCCAGCGTGCCGAAGCCCTCGATGAACTCCGACTGGATGCGCAGGACCCGCCAGGGATCGGTGTGCACCCACTCGGTGGGGCCTGCCGAGTCCAGCAGCCGCTGGTCCGTCGTGCTGCCCGCCTGCACCTGCCCCCGTCGGCGCAGTACCGGTCCGAGCTGCTGCTCCTCGGGACGTCGACGAGCGGAACCGTCGGAATTGCGGTGGTTGCCCATGATGTGCTCCCTCCTGCTGATCGTTGGCCCAGCCTAGGCGCACGAAGGTGAAGGGAAGCGGAATTCAGGAGGTCAGCCAGGCGCGGAGTCGTTCCTCGCAGTGCAGGATCGCCTTGGTCTCCACGCGCTCGTCGACCTTGTGCGCCAGCAGGGCGTCGCCCGGGCCGTAGTTGACCGCCGGGACGCCGAGCGCGCTGAAGCGGGAGACGTCGGTCCAGCCGAACTTGGGCATCGCGCGGCCGCCGACCGCCGCCATGAAGGCGACCGCCGCCGGGTGGGACAGGCCGGGCAGGGCGCCGCCGGAGGAGTCGTCGACGACGAACTCGGCGATGCCGCAGTCCGCGAAGACCTCTTCGACGTGGGCGAGGGCCTCGGCCTCGGTGCGGTCGGGGGCGTAGCGGAAGTTGACCGTCACCGTGCAGGCGTCGGGGATGACGTTGTTGGCGACGCCGCCCTCGATGCGGACCGCGTTGAGGCCCTCGTGGTACTCCAGGCCGTCGATGACGGGCCTGCGGGGCTCGTACGCGGCCAGCCGGGCCAGGATCGGGGCCGTGGCGTGGATGGCGTTGGAGCCCATCCAGCTGCGGGCGGAGTGGGCGCGCTCGCCGGTGGTGCGCAGCAGTACCCGCAGGGTTCCCTGGCAGCCGCCCTCGACCTCGGCGTTCGACGGCTCCAGCAGGACGGCGAAGTCGCCGGCGAGCCAGTCGGGGTGGGCGGCGGCGACCTTGCCCAGGCCGTTGAGGTCGGCGGCGACCTCCTCCTGGTCGTAGAAGACGAAGGTGAGGTCGCGGTTGGGCTCGGGCACGGTGGCCGCGATGCGCAGCTGCACGGCGACGCCGGACTTCATGTCGGTCGTGCCGCAGCCCCACAGCACGCCGTTCTCGTCGAGGCGCGAGGGGACGTTGTCGGCGATCGGCACGGTGTCGAGGTGGCCGGCGAGCACGACGCGCTCGGCCCGGCCGAGGTGCGTGCGGGCCACGACGTTGTTGCCGTACCGGTCGACCGTGAGGTGGGGGAGGCCGCGCAGGGCGTGCTCCACCAGGTCGGCGAGGACCTTCTCGTCGCCGCTCACGGACGGGATGTCGACGAGCCGGGCGGTCAGCTCGGCTGCGTCGAGGGTGAGGTCCAGCTCGGATTCGGACATGTCCCGACCCTAACGCGCCCGGCTGCGGCGAACGTCTCACGTCCGCTCACTGGACGCGGCACGTGGCTCAAGTACGGTGGGCCGCGTGTCCCAGAGCGATCTTCCCCGCCCCCGCCGTGGCCGTCGGCTCCGCACGGCCGCCGGCCTGTGCGTCCTGCTCGCGCTCGTCGGCTACCTCGTCGTGCGGTTCGAGTCGATGGGCGGCGGCGGGGCGCCGCACTGCACGGCCGCGGATCTGGCCGAGGACGCTCCGGGCGGGGACTCCCGCCGTACGTACGACATGACGCCGGAGCAGGCGGCGAACGCGGCGACGATAGCCGCCGTCGGCGTCGCCAAGGGACTGCCCGACCGGGCCGTGACCATCGCCCTGGCGACGGCCATGCAGGAGTCGGCGCTGCGCAACCTCAACCACGGCGACCGGGACTCGCTGGGGCTGTTCCAGCAGCGGCCCTCGCAGGGCTGGGGCACGCCCGAGCAGATCAAGGACCCGGTGTACTCGGCGGGGATCTTCTACGACCGGCTGGTCCAGGTGAAGGGGTACTCGCGGCTGCCGCTGACGGAGGCCGCGCAGAAGGTGCAGCTGAGCGGGTACCCGCAGGCGTACGCGAAGCACGAGCCGGACGCGATGGTCCTGACGGCGGCCTTCGCCGGAGCCGGGGAGCTGACCTGCGGCGGGCCCGCGCCGACGGATCCGGGCGACCCGCAGAGGGTCCGGGCGGAGCTGAACCGGATCTTCTCCAAGGCCGGCATGCACAGCAGCAGCCAGGCTGGCCCCGGCCCGACGCAGGAGCGGGGCGGGGTCAAGGAGCCGGAGGTCACGGTCCTGGAGAAGCAGGACGGCGGCGAGCCGGCCGTGCGCGGCAGCCGGGCGATCGCGGGCTGGGCGGTGGCCAACGCCCGCGGGATGAACATCATGCGCGTCTCCTACGGCCACCGGGGCTGGATCGCCGGGCAGAAGAAGGGCCGGTGGCAGGAGAAGGGCGGCCCCGGGAAGTCGGGCGACGGCGACCCGCACAACGCGGTGCCGGGCGAGATCCGCATCTTCGTGAAGGGCTAGACACGCCGGGCCGGCGCCTCGGCCGTGCGTACGGGGCGTCACTCGCGCGGGGGTGAAGCGAGCGGCCCGCCGGAGACCCCGGCGGGCACGGAAGCCCTGGTCGGCGCACATCCAATGCGCTTTTCCCGGAAGCGGATTAAACGATGCGTTGCCGATCCTTTACCGAAGGGGTCCGCAACCCGCCCCGCCCCGGGAGCGGTTGTAGGGGCGTACTCAGCCGCTACCGCTTAGGAGCAACATGTCCCTCCCCCTGACCCGCCGGATCGCCCGTTCCGCGCTGCTGCTCGCAGCCGGGGCCGCTCCCGTGGTCGGTGCGGCCGGCGCGGCCAGCGCCGCGGGCCTGGACTCGGCCGTGCCCCAGCTGGGCGCGCTCACCGCCCCGGAGACCGCGGACGCCACCGCCACCGCGAACGACGCGGTCGGCACCGGCGGGGCCGCCGCTACGTCGGCCGCGGACACCGCAGCCAAGGCGCTGCCCGCCGCCCCCACCGAGGTGGCGGGCACCGCGGGCGCGCTGCTCGGCGGGCTCCCGGCCACCAAGGGCCTGCCGACCGACGCGGTGCCGGCCGGCCAGCTCACCGGTGCCGTGCCGACCGACGCGGTGGGCTCCCTGCCGCTGAAGGGGCTGCCGCTGGGCGCCTGACCACCGCCCGGTAAGGCCCGAGGGGGCCGGGAGTGCGAACTCCCGGCCCCCTCGGGCTGTCTGCGGGCGGCCGTGCGCCCGCGCGCGCCCCGGTGTCCGTGTGCGCCCGCCTCAGGCGAGGCGCTTGACGGCCGCCTCGACGCGCTCGTCCGTGGCCGTGAACGCGACGCGGACGTGCTGCGCGCCCGCCTCGCCGTAGAAGTCGCCGGGAGCGACCAGGATGCCGAGGGCGGCGAGGTGGGCCACGGTGTCCCAGCAGGGCTCGTCGCGGGTCACCCACAGGTAGAGGCTGGCCTCGGAGTGGTCGACCCGGAAGCCGTGCGCCACGAGCGCCGCCCGCAGCGCCTCGCGCCGTGCGGCGTAGCGCGCGCGCTGCTCCTCGACGTGCGCGTCGTCACCGAGCGCCGCCACCGTGGCCGCCTGCACCGGGGCGGGGGTCATCATGCCGCCGTGCTTGCGGATCTCCAGCAGCTCGCCGAGGACGTCCGCGTCGCCCGCGATGAACGCGGCCCGGTAGCCGGCCAGGTTGGAGCGCTTGGACAGCGAGTGGACGGCGACGAGGCCCTCGTACGAACCGCCGCACACGTCGTCGTGGAGGACGGAGACGGGCTCGGCCTCCCAGCCCAGCTCCAGGTAGCACTCGTCGCTGAAGACCAGGATCCCGTGCCGGCGCGCCCAGGCCACGATCCGGACCAGCTCGTCCTTCGGGATGACCTTCCCGGTCGGGTTGGACGGGGAGTTCAGCCACAGCAGCTTGATGCCGGCCGGGTCGAGCTCGGTCGGGTCGTCGTAGACGACGGCCTCGGCCCCGCACAGCCGCGCGCCGACCTCGTACGTCGGGTAGGCGAGCCGCGGGTAGGCGACCTTGTCCCCGGCGCCCAGGCCCAGCTGGGTCGGCAGCCAGGCCACCAGCTCCTTGGAGCCGACGACCGGGAGGACGTTGCGGTGTCCGGCGGCGCTCGCGCCGAGCCGGTCGCGCAGCCAGCCGGTGATCGCGTCGCGCAGTGCGGGCGTGCCCCACACGGTGGGGTAGCCCGGGGAGTCGGCGGCCGCGACGAGGGCGCTGCGGATCAGCTGCGGCACCGGGTCCACGGGGGTGCCGACGGACAGGTCGACGATGCCGTCCGGGTGCGCCGCGGCCGTCGCCTTGTACGGCTCCAGCTTGTCCCAGGGAAAGACGGGAAGACGTGCGGATACTGCGGCCACGGTGCTCTCTGCTCTCTCGTGCGTGCCGGACTGCGTGCCGGGTCTGGGGACAAACGGCTCGGTCCCGCCCGGCACGGGGCCGTACGGGACCGAGACTCGCGTTCTGCCGTGAGCGGCGGCCGTCAGTGGCCTTCGCCCATGGGCGGCAGCGCGGCGATGAAGGGGTGATCCCGCTCGATCAGGCCCAGCTTCGAGGCACCACCGGGCGAACCGAGCTCGTCGAAGAACTCGACGTTCGCCTTGTAGTACTCCTTCCACTCCTCCGGAGTGTCGTCCTCGTAGAAGATGGCCTCCACGGGGCAGACCGGCTCACAGGCACCACAGTCGACGCATTCGTCCGGGTGGATGTACAAGGACCGCTGGCCCTCGTAGATGCAGTCGACGGGGCACTCTTCGATGCATGCCTTGTCCTTGACGTCGACACAAGGCTCCGCGATGACGTAGGTCACGCTCTCGTTCCTCCTCGGTAGGGCTGTCCATATCGCGCGGGAGCGCGGCGTCGTCGATGCCCACGCCTAGTATCTCCGTTCCCGGGCACGATCCGAACAGGAGGGGCGGACAGAGCTGTGGAAATCGCGGCAGGCGGGCTGCTGGAGATTCGTATTACCCCGGCTGACGTGGGTAAACGAGTGTCTGTACGACGGGTGGAGAGCGGCTCGAAGGCCGCGCCCGCGTTCACCGATACGGTAGGGGTTCTCACATCGTGGGAACAGGGTGTGCTGACGATCACACGAAAGAGCGGCGAGTCCGTCCGCATCGCGGAATCGTCGCTGGTCGCGGGCAAGGTCGTCCCCGCAGCGCCGGCTCGCAGGCGGGGCCCAGCGGCCTCGTTCGAGGAGTTGGCGCGCATCGGGGCGCGGTCCTGGCAGCCGCTGGAGAGCGAGCAGCTGGGCGACTGGACGCTGCGCGCGGCCGCCGGATTCACCCGGCGGGCCAATTCGGTGCTGCCGCTCGGCGACCCGGGGGTGCCGCTGGACGAAGCACTCGCGCGGGTGACGTCCTGGTACGCGGAACGAGGGCTTCCGGCGTATGTGCAGGCGGCCACGGGGGCCGCCGGCACCCAGGAGCTGCTGTGCGCCGACCTGGAGCGGCGGGGCTGGGTCCGTGAGGTGTCGGCGGAGGTCCGCGTCGCGGCCCTGGCACCGCTCGCGGACACGGCCGCGGACACCGCGCAGGTGCTGCTGTCCCGCACCCCGGACGAGGAGTGGCTCGGACGGTACGGGCGGGTGGCCGACCCGGCGGTCGCCGGCCGGGTGCTGGCGGCCGGGCCGTCGGTCTGGTTCGCGACGGTGCCCGGGCGGGCGATCGGCCGGCTCGTGGCCGACGGCCGGTGGGCCGGTTTCGCTGCGGTCGAGGTCGACCCGGCGCACCGGCGCGCGGGGCTGGCGACGGCGGTGATGGCGGCGCTGGCGGCGCGGGCCCTGGAGGAGGGCGCCTCGGCGGCCTGGCTCCAGGTGGAGACGGACAACGCGGCGGGCCGGGCGCTGTACGAGGGGATGGGCTTCGTGCCGCACCACGCCTACCACCACTACCGGAACCCGCGATGAGTGCGCGGGACCGGCAGCTGTTCGCCCGGGAGGCCCGCTCGGAGCGCCCCGACCTGGCGGTGCTGTGCCTGCTGCTGGCCGCCGAGGCGGACCCGGAGCTCGACGAACGGGCCGTGGACTGGGCGCAGATCGAGCTGGACCGGCTGGCGGGCATGCTGCCGTACGGGCTGCGCGGCGCGCGGGCCTGGGCCTCGGCGGTGACGGAGCTGCTCGGCGGGCGGCTGGGCTTCCACGGCACGCCCGCGGACTACGGGAGGCTGTCGTCCTCGCTGCTGCACGAGGTGCTGCGGCGGCGCCGGGGCCTGCCGATCCTGCTGTCCGTGGTCTGGCTGGAGGTCGCCCGGCGGGCGGGCGCACCCGTGTACGGGCTCGGCCTGCCGGGGCACTTCGTGGTGGGCTTCGGCGATCCGGAGGAGGGGGTCGTGGTGGACCCCTTCGCGGGCGGGGCCTCGCTGGGCACGGGTCCGGCGGAGCTCGCGTCCGGGCCGCGCACCCCGGCCGGCACGCTGGAGATCGTCCTGCGGATCCTCAACAACATCCGGGCCTGGGCCTCGGCCCGGCCCGAGCAGTCGGCGGTCGCCCTGTGGTCGCTGGACCTGTCGCTGCTGCTGCCCTCGCACCCGGCGTCGCTGCGCTACGAGCGGGCCCGGCTGCTCGTGGAGCGCGGGGAGTTCCGTACGGGCGCGGCGGAGCTGGAGGCGTACGCGGAGGTGGTCGCGGCGGTGGACGCCGACGCCGCGGCCCGGATCCGCTCGGAGGCCCTCTCGGCCCGCGCCCTGCTCAACTGAGGGCGCACGGGGAGCGCGGGGCCGGAGGGGCGGGCGGGCCGGCAGGGCGGGCGGCCCGGGCCGGTGCCGGGCGGGACCGGGCGGGGGCGGCCGTCAGAGCCAGCCCTTCTCCCGGGCCACGCGGACGGCCTCGGCGCGGTTGCGGGAGGCCAGCTTCTGGATGGCCGTGGACAGGTAGTTGCGGACCGTGCCCTGGGAGAGGTGCAGGGCGGCGGCGAGTTCCGCGTTGGTCGCACCGTTCTCGGCGGCCCGCAGGACCTCCCGCTCGCGTTCGGTCAGCGGGTTCGCGCCCTCCGCGAGGGCGGCCGCGGCCAGCGCCGGGTCGATGACCCGCTCCCCCGCCAGGACCTTGCGCACCGCGTCGGCGAGTTGTGCGGCAGGGGCGTCCTTGACCAGGAACGCCGACGCCCCGGCCTCCATGGCACCGCGCAGGTAGCCGGGCCGGCCGAAGGTGGTCAGGACGACGATCCGCAGCCCGGGCAGCTCCGCCCGCAGCGCGGCCGCCGCCTCGATGCCCGTCATGCCCGGCATCTCGATGTCGAGCAGGGCCACGTCCACGTCGTGGGCGCGGGCGGCGGGCACCACCTCGTCGCCGCGGGCCACCTGGACGACCACCTCGATGTCGGGCTCCAGGCCGAGCAGGGCGGCGAGGGCCTCGCGGACCATGGACTGGTCCTCGGCCAGGAGGATCCGTATCGGGGGCGCCGTCATGACCCGGATCCTAGGGGCACCCGGGCCAGCAGGCGGAATCCGCGCTTTCCGGCCGGGCCCGCCGAGAGGCTGCCGCCGACGGCTTCCAGGCGCTCCGTCAGGCCGGTGAGGCCGTTCCCCGGGACCGGGTGGCCGCCCGCGCCGTCGTCGGACACGCACAGCTCGACGACCCGTCCCGCCAGCGTCTGCTGCGCCTGCAGGGTGACCGTGCACCGCTTGGCGCCGCTGTGGCGGACCACGTTGGTCACCGCCTCGCGCAGCGACCAGGCCAGGGCCGCCTCGGCGTCCTCGGGGAGTGCGTCCAGGGGGAGGTCGTCCACGCCGCCGGCGGGGAGGTCCGCGAGCACGCCGGCCGCCGTCAGGGCGGTCTTGGCCCCGGCGAGTTCGCCCGGCAGCGTCGCCCGCCGGTAGCCGGTGACGGCCTCCCGCACGTCGACCAGTGCCTGCCGGCTGACCCGCTCGATGTCGGCGACCTGCTGGGCCGCCTGCTCGGGGTGGCCGGGCAGCATCCGGCCGGCCAGCTCGCTCTTGAGCGTGATCAGGGACAGCGAATGGCCCAGCAGGTCGTGCAGGTCGCGGGCCATCCGCAGGCGCTCCTCGTTGGCCGCGAGCTGCGCCACCGTGGCCCGCGCCTCGCGCAGTTCCAGGGTGGTGCGGATCATCGCGCGGATGCCGACCATCGCGAAGCCGCCCATCAGGGCCGGGATCAGCAGGTCGGCGAGATACTCGCCGCCGCCCGGTACGGCGTTCGCGGTCACCGCCAGCAGCAGGGTCGCCCCGGGCACCATCCAGCGGGACAGCTCGCCGGGCAGGGCCGCGCCGGAGGCGATCGACACGTACACGAAGAGCACGAGCCATTCGCGTCCCAGGGACAGGGACAGGACCGCGGCCAGGGCGGAGAGCAGCACGGCGGAGGACACGATCCACCGCGCGCCGGCCGGCCGGCCGGCGCGGACGGCGAGGGCCAGGTACCAGGCGACGAAGGCGGCCAGGCCCAGGCCGCCGAGGGTCCGGGCCACCGTGCCGTGGCCGCCGTGGACGAGGTCGCCGAGGGGCGCCTGGAGGTAGACGAGCCACAGGGCGATCCACAGCGCCCTCACGGCCCTGTTGCGCCGGTTCTCGCGCCGGGCGGCCAGTACCGGCTCCGGGCTGCTCTGCGTGCCCACGCTCGCCTCTCCCGTCATGCCTTCAGCGAGTCCTTGCGGTACAGCCAGGCGGCGGCACCGGTGAAGAGTACGAAGTACACCGCGAGGATGGCCACGTCCTTCAGGTGGGGGGCGCCACCGAGCTCGATGGCCTGGCCGAGTCCCGCGTAGGCGTGGGTCGGCAGCCACTCGCAGATGTTCTGGAGCCACTGGGGGAAGGCGGCGGTGGGCATCCACAGCCCGCCGAGGATGGACAGGCCGAAGTAGAAGAGCATCGCCAGCGGGCGGGCGGTGTCCCCGCTGGCCAGGTAGCCGATGGCCACGCCGAGGGCGGCGAAGACCAGGCTGCCGGCCCAGATGGAGCCGGTCAGGGCGAGCCACTGCCAGACCTCGAAGCGGACGCCCTTGACGACGCCGGCGATGAGGAAGACGGCCAGGATGGCGGGCAGGGACAGCACGCCGGCGCTCGCGGTCTTGCCGAGCACGTAGCCGCGGCCGGGGAGCGCGGTCAGGCGCAGCTGGCGGACCCAGCCCTGCTCGCGCTCCTTGGCGATGCGCTCGCTGTTGCCCAGCAGGACGGCGGTCAGGGCGCCGAAGGAGGCCATGGCGACCATGTAGAAGGCGGGCATGGTCAGTTCGGTGCCCATGACCTTGGTGGTCCCGCTCAGGGTGCCGCCGAGCATCAGGAACAGGGCGGCGGGATAGAGCACGGTGAAGAACAGGTACTTCTTGTTGCGCAGGGCGCGGGCTATTTCGAGCTTGACGAGCTGGGTCATGACGCTGCGGCCTCCTCGGCCTCGGTGAGGGCGATGAAGGCCTGTTCGAGGCCCAGCCCGGCGACTTCCAGGTTGCGGGGGTAGAGCCCCAGGGCGTAGAGGGCGTGCACGGTGGCGTCGGCGTCGGCCGACTGGAGCCGGAACGTGTCGCCGCCCCGCTCGTAGGCGGTGAGGTGCGGCAGGGCGCGCAGGGCGGACTCGTCGCCCCGGGCGTCGGCGTCGAGGTCGAAGGAGATCCGGCGGACGCCGGCGCGGGCCTTGATCTCGGCGGCGGTGCCGTCGGCGAGCAGCCGGCCCTTGTTGAGGACGATGACGCGGTCGGCGATCGCGTCGGCCTCCTCCAGGTAGTGCGTGGCGAACAGGACGGTGCGGCCCTGTGCGGCCTGCTCGCGCATGGTGGCCCAGAAGGCCTGGCGGGAGGTGACGTCCATGCCGGTGGTGGGCTCGTCGAGGACGATCAGGTCGTTGCGGCCGGCGGTGGCGAGGGCGAAGCGGACGCGCTGCTCCTGGCCGCCGGAGAGCTTGTTGACCTTGCGGTCGGCGATCTCGGCGATGCCGGCGCGGCCGAGGACCTCGTCGACCGGGTAGCGGCGCGGGTGCAGGGCGCAGCCGAGGGCCACGATCTCCCGGACGGTCACCTCCTCCATCAGGCCGCCGCTCTGGAGCATGGCGCCGACGCGGCCGGCGGCGATGGCCTCGCGCGGTTCGGTGCCGAAGAGCCGGACGGTGCCGGAGTCCGCGGGGCGCAGGCCGAGGAGGAGGTCGAGGGTGGAGGACTTGCCGGCGCCGTTGGGGCCGAGCAGGGCGACGGTCTCGCCGGGGTGGAGTTCGAGGGAGAGGCCGTCGACCGCCCGTACGGAGCCGTAGCTCTTGGTCACGCTGCTGAAGCTCACCACGGGGGCGGCGCCGGGTCCGGTGTCCTGCGCGGCGGCGGTGTGCGCTGGGCTCTTCGTCGTCATGGCACACATCGTGGCCGGTCAGAGGGTGTGCGCGGCAGTGTCCGGCGTCGTGGGCACCGCATGACGGATGTCATGTGCCCGGCATGACGGGGCGCGCGGAACGGCCCCGCGGGGCGGTCCGGGCGGGGCGGCTGCGCGGGCGGCGGGAACGCGGACGGCCCCCGTCCGGAGTCCGGGGCGGGGGCCGTGCGGTGCCGGGCGGCGTGCTCGGGTCAGCTGGGGTTGGTGCTGATCGTCACGGTGCGGTCGGCGGCGGTCTTGCCGCGCAGGGCCTTGCCGAGGGCGCCGGCCACGTCCTGCGGGGTGACGGGGGTCTTGTCGCCGGTGCCGCGGGTGATCAGGACGCCGTCGAAGGTGTTCCCGTACGTGGTCTTCAGCGCCTCCAGGTCGTACTTCTCGACCAGGCGCCCCTCCACCACCTGCATGCTGAGGATCTTGGGCAGGGACTTGGGGCCGAAGGCGAGGGACTTGGTGCCGACCTTGACGGTGGCGATGCCGGACATGGCGGGTTCGGCGAAGTCCTTCATGGCCCGGTCCAGTTCGGCCTGGCCGACGGCCGGCTCCTTGTTGGTGACGGGCAGTTCGAGGGGGGCCGTCTTGCCGGTGGCGACCATCTCGCGGAAGGCCTTGGCGACCAGGTCGGCGGAGGCGCCCGGGTCGAGGGTGGTGCCGGCCTTGCCGGGGACGGCGACGGCCTTGCCGGTGTCGAACTTGATGGTGCCCTCGGTGACCGTGCCGGCGGTGCCGGCCAGTTCCTGGAGCGCGACCTGGAGCTTCTCCTCGTCGACGGGCAGCACGGGGTCGGCGACGCGCTCGTTACCGAGGAGCGAGCCGATGACCGTGATCGGGTTGTAGTCGTTGCCGGCGGCGTTGCGGACGGTGGTCGGCGCGTCGAGGGACAGGCCGGCCTTCTCCGGCCTGAGCTCGACCCGGTTGCCGCCGACGGTCAGCTGCAGCGGGGTGGCGGCGCGGTTGCCGAACGCGCTCTGGAGCTTGCCGACGGCCTCGTCGCGGCTGCCGCTGATGTCGACGCCGAGGACGGTGGTGCCCTTGGGGACGTCCGAGTGGTTCAGCAGCAGCCCGGCGCCGTAGGCGACGCCGAGCAGGGCGACGACGCCGCCGCCCAGCAGGACCAGCTTGGAGCGGGCCTTGGCCACCTTGGTCGGCTTGGGGGCGGCCCTGGCGGCCGGCTTCGCCGCAGCCGGGCGGACCGGGGCCGGCCGCGGGCCGCGCGGGGCGGAGCCGCCGGGCGCGCCGGGGCCCGGCGGGGGCACCGGCGCGGCCATCGGGTCGTCGAGGCCCGGGCCGGGCCAGCGCGCGGCCTCGTCGGCGCGGGGGCCGCCGAGGGGGGAGTTGCCCAGGGCGGGACCGCCGGTGGGGCCGGACGGGCCTGCGGGGCCCGGGCGGCCCGCGGTGGCGTCGAAGGCGGGGAACGCCTCGGTGGCGGGGCCGCCGTCGCCGGGGAAGGGAGGGAAGCCCTGGGTGGCGTCGGCGGCGGGGCCGCCGGGCGCGCCGGGGGCGCCGGCGCCGGCGAAGCCCGCGTCGAAGTCGGAGGCGTCGAAGCCGGGGCCCGCCGGGGCGGGTGCCGGCGGGCCGGCGAAGTCGCGCGCCGGGGCACCGGGGAAGTCCTGGGCCGGGGCGCCGCCGCGGGCGGCCGCTCCGGGCCGGGCCGGCGGGGCGGGCGTACGGACCGGCAGCGGGGCCGGGGCGGGCCCGGTCGCGGCCGGGGACCGGGTCGGCAGCGGGGCGGCCGGGCTGCGGGTCGGCAGGGCCGCGGCCGGGGCGGGGGCGGGCTTCGACTTGCGGGGGGCGAACCAGTTGTTGCCCGCGTCGTCCCCCTCGGCGGGCGCCGCGGGCCCGTCCGGTGCGGCGGCCGGGGCCGGCGCGGTGGAGGCGGCGGACGCGGACGGTGCGGCGGGCAGGGCGCGGGGCGACGCCGGGGCCGACGCGCGCGCGGGCGCGGCCTCCGGCTCGGCCTGCGCCTCCCGGCCCTTGTCCGGGTCGGCGGCGACCGGCTTGCGCACGACCACCGGCGGGATCGGCCGCGAACCCGGGATGTTGATCCGGATCCGGGTCGTCAGGGTGGTCTCGGTCTTCGGCCCGTCGGTGTCGGGCGTGGACGGGTTCGAGGTCACAGAGTTCTCCTCCGAGGCAGTCGCCGCTGTGTCCGCGGACGGGTGCTGGCCGGTTCCGTACGGCTGGGTACCCGAGGGGTATGCGGCTCCTCCGCGCCCCTGGGGCCCGGAGGTCGGACTGTCGGTTTCACGACTCAAGGCAGGTTCTCCCGGTTGGCTCCGCCGCCCGTCATACCGTGCGCGGGCAGCTCGGCGGCCCGACCACCATACTGGCCGAGGCGCGGACGCAACTGACCTAGGGGAATCCGAGGTTCCCCTTCGCTTCCTCCAAGCTCCCGGCGCGCACCGGGTGCGGCCGGCCCCAACCGCCCGCAGCGGGCACCCCCGCCCGAGTTCAACGGCGTGTCACTTGGCGGACGGCGCGGCCGAAACCGGCCGGTCGTACGGATTGCGCAGGGTGGCACACATCACAGCCGCAACGGTTCCGCCCAAAAGGTATACGTACATGCCGATTCCGGACGAACCCAGCAGGAAGTCGCCCTCGGGCCGCGGGACACCGAGGGCCACGTACGCCAGGAACCAGCCGGCCGCGGCCGCGCCCACCCCGATGCCGGTCCCGGTGGCGATCCGGCCGCCGAAGAACAGCCCGAAGAGCGCGAGCAGGGCCAGCGCCACCCCGGCGGGGAACCAGAGGTCGACGACGACCCACCCGGCCAGGCCGGTCAGCAGGCCGAGCGCCACCAGCCCGAGGAGGACGGCGATGCGCCCCGCGGTCCAGGCCCGGGTCATACCCCGACCCCCGCGAACAGGTCGTGCTCGCGCTCGCCGGCGGGGGCGCCGGGGCGGCCCCGGACCAGCTCGTAGAACTCGCGGACGAACAGGGGCTGCGCCAGGTCGTTGGAGAGCGCGAAGAAGGGCCCGTCCACCGCGATCTGCGTGGCGTGCGCCCGCATCGCGGCCGCCTTGGCCGCCACGACCGGCTCGTCGGCGGTGATCTCCGCGGTGACGAGCTCGTCGGCGACGACGCCGGGCACGTCGTCCGGCGAAGCAACGCCCGGGAAGGACGCCTTGGCGCCGGCCGCCCGCAGCCGGGCGAAGCCCTCCTCGACCACCGAGCGCGGCACCCGGTTCCAGTAGACCTTCCCGACGGTGTGCGCTTCGCCGAGGTCGCGCCGGTAGGCGGGCTCGGCGGCCAGTTCCGTGGCGCGCATGGCGACCCGGTGGGCCTGGATGTGGTCGGGGTGCCCGTAGCCGCCGTTCGGGTCGTAGGTCACGAGGACCTGCGGGCGCAGCTCGCGGATGACCGCGACGAGGTACGCGGCCGCCTCGTCGACCTCGGCCGACCAGAAGGAGCCGGGGCGGTGGTTCTGCTCCACCCCCATCATCCCGGAGTCGCGGAAGCGGCCGGGGCCGCCGAGGAACCGGTGGTCGGAGACGCCGAGTTCGGCCATGGCCGCGGCCAGCTCGCCGATGCGGTGGGTGCCGAGGGTGTCGTCCCGGTCGGCCGCCAGATGGGCGAGTTCGGACGGGATGACCTCACCCTCCTCGCCGAGGGTGCAGGTCACCAGCGCGACGTGGGCACCCTCGGCCGCGTACTTGGCCATGGTGACGCCGTTGTTGATCGACTCGTCGTCCGGGTGCGCGTGCACGAAGAGCAGACGACGGGCGGGAAGACCGTTCATGGGGCAAGACTAACGAGCGACGGCCTACAACTTGAGGCCGCTGATCATGCTCGCCACGTTCGAGGTCAACTGGGTGAGCGTCGGCGCGATGGTCGAGCTCGCGAGATAGAAACCGAGGAGCACACAGACAGCGGCGTGTCCCGCCTTCAGGCCCGACCGGCGGACCAGCAGGAAGACGACGATCGCCAGCAGCACCACGGCCGAGATCGAGAGTGCCACGGCGTTTCACCTCCACGACGAGCGGACATCGGTACGCGTACTCGTACTCAGTGCTCGGCGGAGTCATACCCACCGTGCGCTACGGATCATAACTATCCGTACCAGCGCATCGATCGAAATCCGGCAGCACGAGGGGCGCACGCCGCGCATGCGCAGGGTCACGGGGGTGGCCGGCCGGGGAGCACGGAGGGCCCCCCGGCCGACCGTCGGCACCCGCACGGCCGTACGGAACCCAGCCTGCCGGACCCATATCTCCGGACAGAATCGGTCAAGTTGCCTGCATGTAAACCGGGTTGGGTCGGCGGAGGACGGCCGCGGGTGCCCGGGCGGCGCGGACGGCCGCCACGCGGTGGAATCACGGCCCTGGCCGGAAATAACCGGTGGCACGAGGAGGTCGGTGGTCGTGTCGCGCGGAATGCGTCAGAACGGGACGGGTTCGTCGGGTCGGATTCCGGCCCGCCGGCCGGCAGCGCGCTCCGCTCGCCCGTGCGCCCCGCACTGCGCTGCTGCGCCGGGCCGGGCGCTCCTCCATTCGGCGCAGCCGGTCCGCGCCGCGGGTCCGGCCGCGCCGGGCGGCTAGTCCTTCCCGGGGCCGGCCGGGCCGCCGGCCGGGCCGCCCGGGAGGCCTCCGGGCGGCGGCAGTTCCCCGGGCGGCGGCACCACCTGCTTCTCGGCCGCGAAGTGGCAGGCCGAGGGGTGCGCCGCCGGACCGGCGGGGAAGACCGCCGGGACCGCCAGCAGCGGGACCTCCTCGGTGCAGCGGCGCTGGGCCTTCCAGCAGCGGGTGCGGAACGGGCAGCCCGACGGCGGGTCGGCGGGCGAGGGGACGTCCCCGGACAGGATGATCCGCTCGCGGTGGGCCCGCGCCCCGGGGTCCGGGACCGGGACGGCCGACAGCAGGGCCTGGGTGTACGGGTGGGTGGGGTGGTCGTAGATCTCGGTGTCGGTGCCGGTCTCCACCACCCGGCCGAGGTACATCACCCCGACCCGGTCGGAGATGTGCCGGACGATCGACAGGTCGTGCGCGATGAACACGTAGCTCAGGTCGAACTCGCTCTGCAGCCGCTCCAGCAGGTTGACCACCTGCGCCTGCACCGACACGTCGAGCGCGGAGACCGGCTCGTCGGCCACGATGACCTCCGGTCGCAGGGCGAGGCCGCGGGCGATGCCGATGCGCTGGCGCTGGCCGCCGGAGAACTGGTGCGGGTAGCGGTTGATGTACTCCGGGTTCAGGCCCACGACGTCGAGGAGCTCCTGCACCCGCCGGCGCCGGTCGCCCTTCGGTGCGGCCTCCGGGTGGATCTCGTACGGCTCGCCGATGATGTCGCCGACCGTCATGCGCGGGTTCAGCGAGGTGTACGGGTCCTGGAACACCATCTGGATGTTGCGGCGCACCGCCTTCAGGGCCCGGCCGGACAGCTTGGTGATGTCCTCGCCCTTGTAGGTGATGGCGCCCGCCGTGGGGCGTTCCAGGTGGACCAGCATCCTGGCCACCGTGGACTTGCCGCAGCCCGACTCCCCGACGATGCCGAGGGTCTCGCCGCGGGCGAGCCCGAAGGAGACCCCGTCGACCGCCTTGACCGCGCCGACCTGCTTCTTGAACAGGATCCCCCGGGTCAGCGGGTAGTGCTTGACCAGGTCGCGGACCTGGAGGATGGGCTCAGCCACCGAGGCACTCCTTCCAGAAGTGGCAGGCGCTCGCGCGGGGCACGGGCACCCCGGTGACCGGGTACAGCGGCGGCACGTCGCTGCGGCACACCGGCCGCGCCATGGGGCAGCGCGGGTTGAAGGCGCAGCCGGGCGGGATGGCGAGCAGGTTGGGCGGCAGGCCCTTGATCGCGTACAGCTCCTGGCCCTTCTGGTCCAGGCGCGGGATGGAGTCGAGCAGGCCGCGGGTGTACGGGTGGGCGGGGCGCTTGTAGATCTCGTGGACGGGGGCCGACTCCACGATCCGGCCCGCGTACATCACGGCGATCTTGTCGGCGACGTCGGCGACCACGCCCAGGTCGTGGGTGATCAGGATCAGGCCCATGTTCAGCTCGCGCCGGAGCTCGGCGAGCAGGTCCATCACCTGGGCCTGGACGGTGACGTCGAGCGCCGTCGTCGGCTCGTCGGCGATGATCAGGGAGGGCTCCAGGGCCAGCGCCATCGCGATCATGATGCGCTGGCGCATGCCGCCGGAGAACTGGTGCGGGTAGTCCCCCACCCGCTGCTTCGCCGCGGGGATCTTCACCCGGTCCATCAGCTCGACGGCCCGGGCCCGCGCGTCCTTGCGGGACATCCCGCGGTGCACCTCGTACATCTCGCCGAGCTGCGCGCCCACGCTGAGCACCGGGTTGAGGGCGGACAGCGCGTCCTGGAAGATCATCGCCATGTCGGCGCCGCGGATCCTGCGCCGCTCGTCCTCCTTCATCCTCAGCAGGTCCTTGCCCTTGAAGAGGATCTCGCCGCCCGCGATCCGGCCCGGCGGCACGTCCAGGATGCCCATCACGGCCTGGGCGGTCACCGACTTGCCGGAGCCGGACTCGCCGAGCACGGCGAGCGTCTCGCCGGCTTCCACCGAGTAGTTCACCCCGTTGACGGCCTTGGCGACCCCGTCGCGGGTGCGGAACTCCACCTGCAGGTCCCGGACTTCGAGCAGCATGGGCCCGCTCCTCAGCGCAGTTTGGGGTCGAGGGCGTCGCGCACCGCGTCGCCGAGCATGATGAACGCGAGCACGGTCAGGCTCAGCGCGCCGGCCGGCCAGAGCAGCATGTGCGGGGCGTTGCGGATCTGGGGGGCCGCGTTGGAGATGTCGATGCCCCACGAGACCGTGGGCGGGCGCAGGCCCACGCCGAGGAAGGACAGGGTGGCCTCCAGGGCGATGTACGTGCCGAGCGCGATGGTGGCGACGACGATGACGGGGGCGACGGCGTTGGGCCCCACGTGCCGCAGCAGCAGCCGGGTGTGGCCGGCGCCCAGCGCCCGGGCGGCCTGTACGTAGTCGTTCTCCTTGGCGGTGATGACGGATCCGCGGGCGATGCGGGCCACCTGCGGCCAGCCCAGCAGCACGATGAAGCCGACCACCGGCCAGACGGTGTCGCCGGTGACGACGGACAGGAAGACCAGGCCGCCCAGGATGACCGGGATGCCGAAGAAGATGTCGGCGACGCGGGACAGCAGCGAGTCGCTCCAGCCGCCGAAGAACCCGGCGAGTCCGCCGAGGAGGGAGCCGAGCAGCGCGGCCCCGAGGGTGGCGCACACGCCGACGGTGATCGAGGCGCGGGCCCCGTACACGGTGCGGGTGTACACGTCGCAACCCTGGGTGTCGAAGCCGAAGGGGTGGCCGGGCTCGGAGCCCTGCTGCGACTTGGACAGGTCGCACTGCAGCGGGTCGCCGCTCGCGATGAGCTGCGGCCAGATCGCGATGACGACGAGGAAGAGGATCAACAGGGCGGAGATGACGAAGACGGGGTTGCGGCGCAGTTGGTGCCAGGCGTCGGACCACAGGGAGCGGGCCTTCTCCGTCGGCCCGTTCCGGCCCGGGTCGGGTTCCAGGGTCTTCTCCAGGCTTTCCGCCTCGTCGAGTGCCAGGTCCATCTGACCGCCCTGTCCTGTGGGTGCGATGGCTTCGTTGTCGCCGGGTTCCAGGGGGTCGTACGCCGGCTCAGGCATAGCGGATCCTGGGGTCGAGGACCGCGTAGAGCAGGTCGACGAGCAGGTTCGCCAGCAGGAAGACGATGACGAGGATGGTCACGAACCCGACCACGGTCGGGGAGTTGTTGCGCAGGATGCCCTGGTAGAGCTGGTAGCCGACGCCGTGGATGTTGAAGATCCGCTCGGTGACGATGGCGCCGCCCATGAGGGCGCCGATGTCGGTGCCGATGAAGGTGACGACGGGGATCAGCGAGTTCCGCAGCAGGTGCCGGGTGGTCACGCGGCGACGCGGCAGCCCCTTGGCGACGGCGGTGCGGACGTAGTCGGCGCGGGCGTTCTCGGCGATGGAGGTGCGCGACAGTCGGGTGACGTACGCGAGGGAGACCAGGGCGAGGACGATGCCGGGCAGGATCAGCTCGTCCAGGGGGGCGCTCGGGGAGACGGTGGGCCGGACCCAGCCCCATTTGACGCCGAAGAGGTACTGGAGGACGTAGCCGGTGACGAACGTCGGGATGGAGATCACGATCAGGGTGAGGACCAGCACCCCCGAGTCGACGGCCCGGCCGCGGCGCAGGCCGCTGACCACGCCGAGGGTGATCCCGACGATGATCTCGATGACGATCGCCACGCAGGTCAGGCGGAGGGTGACGGGGAAGGCCGAGGCCATCAGCTCGGTGACGGGCTGGCCGTTGAAGGCCGTGCCGAAGTCCCCCTGGAAGATCTGCCCCATGTAGTGCAGGTACTGCTCCCACAGGGGGCGGTCGAGGTAGAGGTCCTTGCGGATCCGCGCGGCGGTGGCCGGGTCGGGGGCCTTGTCGCCGAAGAGGGCGGCGACGGGGTCCCCGAGCGCGTACACCATGAAGAAGATCAGGAACGTGCTGCCGATGAACACCGGGATCATCTGGAGCAGCCGCCGGATCACATAACGTCCCACTGGAGCGCTCCGGGGTGTCGGCGGGGGCCTTGCGGCTGCGGTCAGCTGACCTTGATCTGGTCGTAGACGGGCACGCTGAACTGGTTGAGGGCCACGTCGGAGAGGCGTTCGGCGTACCCGGCGCTGCCGTTCTGGTACCAGAGCGGGATGGCCGGCATCTGGGCGGCGAGGATCCGCTCGGCGTCCTGGAACTTCGCGATCGCCCGGGCGGTGTCGCTCTCCTGGTTGGCCTCGTCGACGAGCTTGTCGAACTGCGGGTCGCTGAACTTCCCGTAGTTGGAGGAGGCGCCCGTGTAGTACAGCGGCTGGAGGAAGTTCTGGATCAGCGGGTAGTCGGCCTGCCAGCCGGAGCGGAACGGCCCGGTCAGCTTGTAGGAGCTCTGCTGGTTGCGGAAGTCGGCGAAGGTGCCGATCGGGTTGACCGTGCAGACGGGTCCCTGGCCGAGGGCGTTGTTGATGCTGTTGCAGACGGCGTCCATCCAGGCACGGTGCGATCCGGTGTCCACGTTGGAGGTGAGGGTCATCCGGCCCCCGGGCAGGCCGCCGCCCTCCTGGATCAGCTGCTTGGCGGCCGCGGGGTCGTAGGTGCAGGCCTCCCCGCACAGCGTGGGGTTGAACCCGCCCTTCTCGCCGAGGGCCGGGGAGGTCCAGTCCTTGGCGGGGGTGCGGGTCTCGCGGAAGATCTGCTTGGTGATCTCGTCGCGGTTGATCGCCCTGGAGATGCCGAGGCGTACCTTCTCCGTGCCCTCCTTGCCCCACTGGGGGTCGTAGAAGGGGAAGGTGAGGGTCTGGATGATCAGGGCCGGCTGGTTGATGTACCGGTCGCCGAGGTCGTTCTTGACGTTCTTCAGCTGCGCCGCGGGGATGTCGTCGACCAGGTCGAGGTTGCCGGAGATCAGGTCCGTGTAGGCGGTGTTGTTGTCGGTGTAGACCTTGAGGTCCACACCCCCGTTGACGGCCTTGTCCGGGCCCGGGTAGCCGTCCCAGGTGCGCAGCTTCATCCCGGTGCCCTTGGTGTACGAGTCGACGGCGTACGGGCCGTTGCCGATCGGCTTGTTCAGCCAGGCGGTGTGGTCGGTGAAGAAGGCCTTGGGCAGCGGGGAGAAGGCCTGGTAGCCGAGGGTCTGGGGCCAGGTGGAGAACTTCTTGTCGAGGGCGACGGTGAAGGTCCGGGCGTCCTTGAGGACCAGCCCGGACATCGTCTTCGCCTTGGGCTCGCCGGAGGCCGGGTGGACCTGGTCGTAGCCGACGATGTCGGCGAAGAACGGCGCGTTGTTCTGCTTGTTGGTGACGTCCGCCGCGTAGTTCCAGGCGTCGACGAAGGACTGGGCGGTGACCGGCTCGCCGTTGCTGAACGTCCAGCCGTCCTTCACGGTGATGGTGAAGTTCTGGTTGTCCGTGGTCTCGATCTTCTCGGCCAGCATGTCCGTGGCCGCGCCGGTCCGGGGGTCGTAGCGCTTGAGCCCGCGGAAGATCATGTCGAGGACCTTGCCGCCCTGCACCTCGTTGGTGTTGGCCGGCTCCAGGGGGTTCTGCGGGTCGCCCCAGGAGGAGCTGACGATCCCGGACTCGCCGCCCCCGCCGCTGTCGCCCCCGCCTCCGCAGGCCGACGCCGCCAGGGCGACGGCCACCGCCCCTACGGCCCACTTGGCGTGGGTGGCTGCGCGCATCGGGTGCCTCCTTACGGCTACCGGGACTCACTGGGAGCCAATGTCACCCCTTGCGGGCCCCGGTGCACTGCCGGTTGGACCGATTGCACCCTTGCGTCGTGCGCCTGTCACCCATGCGAGTGCAAGGACAGCTCCCAGGTGTCAACGGCGTAGTGGAGCTTCATCCCGTGGGCCTCGTACAACCCGAGTGCGCCGGTCTCGTTCCGGATGTCCACGCCGAGGCCGACGAGGTCCCGGCCGCGCACGTCGGACCGGACGCCGAGGTGACTGGCCCAGCCCGGTCAGCAGGGACGGGTCGCGGGTGGGCTCGGTGTTGAGCTGGAGCCGCAGCCGGCCCTCCGCCGCCCCGCCGGCCAGCTCGCGGGCCCGGACCTCCACCCGTTCCAGGAGGGCGAGGGCGGCCCCGTCGTGGCCGGGCAGCACGTAGTGGTCGCAGTCGACCCGGCCGGGCCCGGAGTCCGCCCACACCAGGGCGTACGCCCCAGCCTGCCGTCCACGAAGGCGAGCCTGGGGGCACCTCCCAGCGGTAGCTGGGGGAGAGTCGGTGGCCAGGTCCACGCCGGGGTGGGACAGGTCGGCCTCGACGGTGGCGAGGTCGGTCTCTGGCCGCCCGATCCCGATGGTGTCGACGGCGTTGAGCAGGGCGCAGACGTCAGCCGCGTCCTCGGGACGGGCGGGCCGGACGGTGAAGGGCATGCGCCCCACCCTCGGGCCGGCTCCGCCCGGCCCGCGCCGTTTTCAGGGGAGGACGGATCCCGTCGGGGAGCACTCGGTCTCCTGGAACCGCGGGATGACCCCGCAGATGGTGACCTTGTCGTAGGGGGCGTCGGCGGTCACGGCGAGCATCCGGGTGTACGTGTCCCGGTCCATCCGGATCTCCGCCGACTCCTCGCGGCCGCCGGCGTCCTTGATGACGACGGAGTCGCCGACGGTGCCGTTCTCGATCCGCCCCCACACCGCCGCGCAGGCCGCGCTGTAGCGCAGCTGGATGTTCATCCCGCGCAGGAAGGTCTGCCGGATCGTGGTGGCGTCCCACTGGCAGTCCGCGGCCTGGGGTTCGCGCCGCCAGCAGGAGTCGGCGCGGCAGCTCGGCGGCCGGGGCACGGCGGTGGGCGTCGGTGCGGCCGGTGCGGTGGCCGCCGCCGTACGGGCTTCCGGCCCGGTGGCGGGGGAACCGGCGAAGGCGCCGGTGACGAGGGTGGTGCCGAGGCTGCCGAGCACCGCGCCGGCGACGACGAGGGCGGCCTTGGCGAGCGCGCCGGACCAGGCGGGCGGGCGGCGCCGTGCCGCGGCCGGAGCGGGATCCGGGCCGGTTGCGCCGGCGGGGGCCGGGGCGGGCGCGGCGCCGGGGCGGGCATCGGGCGCGGGGGCCGGGGCGGGCGCGGTCCCGGTGCCCGGGCGGGCTTCCGCGTCCGGTGCGGCCGGCGGGGCCGCGGCTCGCCCGCCCTCCTCGGAGACGGCGCGCTCCAGCAGTTCGAGCAGGGGCGCGGCGTCGCCCCCGGTCGCTGCGGCGAACTGCTGGACGGCGACGGCGGTCGGGAGCTGTTTGCCGTTGAGGAACCGCTCCCAGGAGGACCTGCTGTAGTGGGTCTTCTCGGCCAGTTTCCCGTAGCTGAGCCCGGACTGGTCCTTGGTGCAGCGCATCTCGGCCGCCAGTGCGGCTCTGGCCGACGGCTGCTCGTTTCGTCTGTGACTGTCCGTCATTTCGCGTCCCCCCAGGAGCTGTACGGCGGTTCGACGAGACCGCGCGCGCGAAAGAGGGTATCGCGAGTGTGTACGAAGGCCGGCCGCCCCGGGGGTGGTCCGGGGCGGCCGGTCTTTCCCCTGGTCAGCCGGTGAAGGTGACGTCCCAGTGGCTGCCTTCGCGGGCGTACACGTTGCCCGAGGGGGCGGTGTAGAGCGCCGCGCCGTCGCCGCGGGTGCCGGTCCGCGGGAAGGTGCCGGTGATGTAGTTGCTCAGGCAGCTGGTGGGGCTGAAGTCGAGCTTGTAGCCGTTCCAGTGGCTGTACGTACCGCCGGCGTGGCCGGTCTCCGTACCGCCGGTGATGGTCAGCGTGCAGCCGCTGGCCCGGCGCAGCGCCACCGCGCCGTCGGCGGAGGTCCGGCGCAGCCCGTCGAAGGAGGTGCAGCTGGTGCTGTTGCGGTTCGAGCAGTTGCCGGAGGAGGTCCAGCCGATGCCGCCGGCGCCGTTGAAGATCGCCGCCGCCTGGGAGTGGGTCAGCAGGCCGCTGCTGCCGCCGCTGCCGCCGGAGGAACCGGAGACCAGGGCGCGCCAGGTGTCGGGGCCGACGATCCCGTCGGCGTCCAGGTCCTTGGCGGACTGGAAGGCGCGGACCTTGGAGACGGTGCCGTCGCCGAAGGCGCCGTCGACGGCGAGGCCGTAGCCGTAGCGGTTGAGCTGGGTCTGCAGGGCCTTGACGGCGGACCCGTTGTCGCCCTTGCGGACGGTGACGATCAGCTTGGACCAGGTGTCGGCGCCCACGATGCCGTCCACCGGGGACAGGCCGTTCGCGCCCTGGAAGCTCTTGACCTTGGCCTCGGTGCCGTCGCCGAACGCGCCGTCGGCGCCGGTGCTCTGGCCACGGGCCGTCAGCAGGTGCTGGACGGTGGTCACCTGGGGGCCGGAGTCGCCCTTGCGGACGAGCGGCCAGTCCGCCGCCTGGGCTGCGGGGGCGCCCAGCAGGGCGGCCATCAGGGTTGCCGTCAGCGCGGCCAGGAGGACGGCCGTCAGGGACGGGATTCTTCTCATCGCGGGTTCCTCGGTCTCGTGCGGGCGTGCGGGGCGTGCGGGGCGTGCGGGGCGGTCAGCACTGGTAGCCGGCGTTGGGGTGGACCGCTTCGCAGTAGCGGATGTGCAGGTGGTTGTCGTGGTTCGGGTACTGGACCGTCAGCCCTTCGGCGATGAGCTGGGGGTCGTTGAAGTAGACGAACTTGACGTGGCCGGGCGCGGCGGCCCGCAGGGCCTTGACCAGGTCGCGGGTGGCGGCCCGGTCGTAGGCGGCCGACTGCCAGGTGATCCGCGATCCGGCGCACTGGGCGGCGTCGGTGCGCACGGGCCAGATGTCCGCGTCCATGCCGACCTGGTGACTGGCGTGTCCGTTGATGGTCCCGCCGTGCTCGAAGGCGATGTCACCGACCGGCACCTTGCCGCGGCCGGTCGCGGTGAAGGTCCGGGCCGCGGCCTCCAGCTGGGCGACGGCCGCGGCCGTGCCCCAGTCCGCGGAGGTGTTGCCGTCGGGGTTCTGGTTGCAGAGCGTGCCGGCGGTGTAGTCGGCGTACTCGTAGTGCCAGAGCAGGTTCGTCCAGGTGGCGCTGCCGACGATGCCGTCGGCGTCGAGTCCGGCGTGGCCCTGGAAGGTGCGCACCGCGGCGGCGGTGCCCGCACCGAAGGCCCCGTCGACGGCCAGACCGGCTCCGCGCTTGGCGTTGAGCAGGTGCTGGAGCGCCTTCACGGCCTCGCCGCGGTCACCCTCCCGGACGATGACCGTCAGGCTCTTCCAGGTGTTCGGGCCCACGATGCCGTCCGCGCCGAGGCCCTTGGCGGTCTGGAAGGCGCGGACCGCGGCCTCGGTGCCCGGGCCGAAGTCCCCGTCCGCGCCCAGCGACGTGCCGTGGGCGTTCAGCAGGTACTGCAGGGCCGCGACGTCCGAGCCCTTGTTGCCGCGGGACTGGGTCGGGGCGAAGGCGCCCGCGTGCGCCTGGGCGGGCGTACCGAGGCCGACGAGCAGCGAGACGACGACGGCGAGCAGCAGGCCCCAGCGGTGTGACCAGGTGGTCGAGGGCATGGCGGTGTGTTCCTCCTCGGGAGCGTGCGCCGGTGGGTGGTGGACGTCAGCCGAGCAGGCGGGCGAAGGTGCGGGCGTCGACGACCCCGTCGGCGGGCAGCCCGGCCGAGTTCTGGAAGCCGGTCACCGCACTCTGGGTGCCCGGCCCGAAGGCCCCGTCGACGTCCGTCGGGATGCCGCTCGCCGTGAGCAGGCGTTGGACGGCCTTGACCGCCTCGCCGGATTCGCCGCGGCGGACGGGGACCACGAGCTGCTGCCAGGTCTGGTTCCCGGCCCAACCGTCCGCGGTGGCCGTCACCAGCGTCTGGAAGTCGCGCACGGCCTTCTCGGTGGCCGGGCCGAAGGACCCGTCGGGCTGGAGGGACGCGCCCCGCCGCACCAGCAGGTGCTGGAGGGCGGCCACCTTGTCGCCGCTGTCGCCGTTGTGCAGCAGCGGCCACACCGGCGCCGTCGGGTCCCCGCCGATCCGCGCGGCGACGTCCCGGCGCAGCTGGGGCAGCAGGGCGTACAGCCGGTCGCCGGGGCACTGGGTGGCGTTGAAGTCCCGGTGCCCGTAGATCTGGTACGCGCGCAGGCCGTACTGGCGACAGATGTGCGCGCACAGCTCGACGAGCTTCGCGTACTGCTCGCTGCGCGGCTCGACCGTGGTGTAGGTGCCCTCGTTCTCGATGCCGATCGCGAGGGTGTTCTGGCCGGCGCAGTGGGCCGCCTCCACCGTCTGCGCACCGGACCGGAGCGCGGAGAGGCTGCCGTGGCGGCCCTCCATGACGTGGCCGCCGCGGCTGACGGTGAAGTGCTGGCCGGTGTCGATCCAGTGCTGGGAGTCCATGGCCCAGTTCTGCATCGAGCGGGCCAGGGCGAAGCCCTGCCCCTGGGAGTAGTCGGTCACGTTGGGCGTGGCCGTGTGGTGGACGATGATCTTCTGGGCCGGGGCGGGAACGACCTTGACGGGGCTGCTCGACGCGCGGGCGCCCCAGGATGCGCAGTCCGCGACGACCGGCTCCCCCGTGGCGGCGGCCGCCCGGCCGGCGGCGGAGAGCGGGATCACGGCCGCCGCGCCGAGGGCGAAGGTCGCGGACAGGAAGGCGCGGCGCGGCAGTTGGGGCCGCAGGGCCGACTTCATCGTGGAGTCCTCCGAGTTCAGTACCGGTCGGTGCAGTTGCTGCCCGTCGAGCGCAGCTCGCAGGCCTGGGCGGTGACGTCCTTGTCGTTCACCATCCGGGTGAACACCGTCCCGTTGCCGCCGTAGTAGGCGCTGTAGGACTGGTTCAGGTCGTTGGTGACCTTGATGTCGGTGTCGAACGAGGCTCCGGAGGTCTTGCGCGCCCAAGCTGCGCGGCAGGTCGGGCTGTAACGCAGCTCCACCCCCCACGCGGACCGGGCCACGGTGCGGGCGTCGTTCTGGCAGACGGTGGTGGCCGGGTCGAGGCCGGTGCAGGTGCTGCCGTAGCAGGAGGTGGCGGCCGAGGCCGGACCCGAGGCGAACAGCAGGCCGGACGCGGCGAGCGCGAAGGCCGCGACGCCGGTGGCAACGGTGCGGGTGCGGGTGCGGGTGGGAGGGTTCACAGGTCTTTCCGTCGCGGTAGGAGGTCTAGTACCCGGCGGTGCACTCATGCTGCTCGCCGGCGTCCCAGTGGGCGCAGGCCCACGCCTTGATGTCCTTGTCGTTCACCATCCGGGTGTAGGCCGTACCGCCGTTCCACACGGTCGAGTACGAGTTCCCCAGGGAGTTGGTGACGCTGATGCCGCGGCCCGGCACGCCGGAGGTCTTGCGGGCCCAGGCGGCCCGGCAGGTCGGGCTGTAGCGCAGCTCCACCTCGTTCCAGCCCGCCCACAGCACGGTGCGGGCGTCGTTCTGGCAGACGGTGGTGGCGGGGTCGAGGCCGTTGCAGCTGCTGCCGAGGCAGGAGGTGGCGGCCGAGGCCGGGGAGGAGGCCAGCAGCAGGGAGGAGGCGGCCAGGGCCAGGGCGGAGGCAGCCGTGGCCGCCGTACGGGCGAAACCGTTCAAGGGAGCGTTCCTCGCGGGGTGTCGGGTTCCGGCGGGCCTAGTACCACTCGGTGTAGGAGAACTGCTTGCCGTTGTCCCAGACACCGCCAGCACGGGCCTTGATGTCCTTGTCGTTCACCATCCGCGTCCAGGCGGTGTAACCGTTCCAGAGAGTGGTGTATCGCTGGCCTGCGGTGTTCTCGACGATGAGGGTCATCGGCTCGCCGTCGGGGCCGCCCACACCCTGCTGGCGGGTCCAGGCAGCTCGGCACGTGGGGCTGTAGCGCAGCTCGATGGCCCGCCAGCCATCCCAGTAGACGGTCTTGGCGTCGTTCTGGCAGATGGTGTTGGCCGGGTCCAGGCCGGTGCAGCTGCTGCCGTAGCAGGAGGTGGCGGCCGAGGCCGGGGAGGACGCCAGCAGCAGGGAGGAGGCGGCCAGGCCGAGCGTCGTGGCGAGGGTGGTGAACCTGCGGGTGGGGAAGGTCAAGGCGATCTCCGTCGGGGGGAGCCGGTGCGGCTCGGTCGGTCAGGTGTGGCGGACGCGGCGGTGGCGCCGGGCGGCCTAGTACCAGCTGGAGCAGGCGTGGGCGGTCCGGTCGGCGGCGCAGGCGCGGGATTCGATGTCCTTGTCGTTCACCATCCGCGTCCACACGGCGTTGCCGTTGGAGTGGGCGGAGTAGGAGTTGCCCGCGGTGTTCTCGACCTTGATGTCGTGCACGAAGGAGGTACCGCCGGGGTAGCGGGCCCAGGCGGCCCGGCAGGTCGGGCTGTAGCGCAGCTCCGTGCCCAGGACCGAGGTGGCGACGGTCTTGGCGTCGTTCTGGCAGACGGTCGTGGCCGGGTCGAGGCCGGTGCAGGTGCTGCCGTAGCAGGAGGTCGCGGCGGAGGCCGGGGAGGTGCCGAGCAGCAGGCCCGAGGCGGCCAGGGCCAGGACCGAGCCCGCGGTCGCGAACCGGCGGAGCGAATTCCTCATGGTGTCCCCCTGGGTGTGTCCGAGAGCGGCGGTGCGGTCCGCCGCGGCAGAACACTCCCAGACCGGCCACCTCGTCCCGGGCGTCCCGCACCCGTCCCGGCGGCCGCGGGACGCCCGGCGGGACGGGCCGGGGGCGGGGCCCCGAGCCCGGTCCGGGACGCGGTCGGATGCGGGCGGCCGGACGTACGGGCAGCCAGGCGTACGGGCAGCCGTGCGGCCAGGCGTACGGGCGTACGGGCCGGGGCCCGCGGGCTCCGCCCGACCCGCCCCGCGCCGCCCGCACTTCGAGGCGGGACGGCCCGGCGTCCCGCGGCCCGCACGGGCCGCCGCCCGGGGCCGAAAAAGGCTGGTCCCCGGTGCCGTGGGGCACCGGGGACCAGCCTCGTGGGTCCTGCGAACGGGGATCAGACGGCCAGGACGGCCCGCTCCTCCGCGAAGTGGCACGCCGACTCGTGCGCGGCAGGGGTGTTCTGGCCCTTGTAGCGCTCGGGGACCGCCAGCACCGGCTGCTCGGTGGCGCAGATGTCCTGCGCCTTCCAGCAGCGGGTGCGGAAGCGGCAGCCCGACGGCGGGTTGGCGGGCGAGGGGACGTCACCGGTGAGGATGATCCGCTCGCGGCCCTCGCGGGCCTCCGGGTCCGGGACCGGGACGGCCGACAGCAGCGCCTGGGTGTAGGGGTGCGTCGGGTGGTCGTAGATCTCGGCGTCGGAACCGATCTCGGCCATCTTGCCGAGGTACATCACGCCGACCCGGTCGGAGATGTGCCGGACGATCGACAGGTCGTGCGCGATGAACACGTACGACAGGTCGAACTCGTCCTGGAGCTTCTCCATCAGGTTGATGACCTGCGCCTGCACCGACACGTCGAGCGCGGAGACCGGCTCGTCGCAGATGATGATCTCCGGGTTGAGCGCGAGGCCGCGGGCGATGCCGATGCGCTGGCGCTGGCCGCCGGAGAACTGGTGCGGGTAGCGGTTGATGTACTCGGGGTTCAGGCCCACGACGTCCAGGAGTTCCTGGACCTTGCGGCGCCGGTCGCCCTTCGGGGCCACCTCGGGGTGGATGTCGAAGGGCTCGCCGATGATGTCGCCGACCGTCATGCGCGGGTTCAGCGAGGTGTACGGGTCCTGGAACACCATCTGGATGTTGCGGCGGACGGCCTTGAGGGCCTTGCCGGACAGCTTGGTGATGTCCTGGCCCTTGTAGAACACCTCGCCGGCGGTGGCCCGCTCCAGGCTCATCAGGAGCTTGGCGACGGTGGACTTGCCACAGCCGGACTCGCCGACGATGCCGAGGGTCTCGCCCCGGTACAGGTCGAAGGACACGCCGTCGACGGCCTTGACCGCGCCGACCTGCTTCTTGAACAGGATGCCCTGGGTCAGCGGGAAGTGCTTGACCAGGTTGCGCACCTGAAGGATCGGCTCGCGCTCGCCCTTGGTGAGGTCAGCCATGGATCTGCTCCTTCCAGAAGTGGCACGCGCTGCCGCGGCCGGGCAGCTCGGTGCCGTCCTGCTCGGTCACCTGGTGCAGGGCCGGCACCTCGGTGCGGCAGATGTCCTGCGCCTTGGGGCAGCGCGGGTTGAAGGCGCAGCCCGAGGGGATGTTCAGCAGGTTGGGCGGCAGGCCCTTGATCGCGTAGAGCTCCTGGCCCTTCTGGTCCAGGCGCGGGATCGAGTCGAGCAGGCCGCGGGTGTACGGGTGCGCAGGGCGGCTGTAGATCTCGTGGACCGGGGCGGTCTCGACGATCCGGCCGCCGTACATGACGGCGATCTTGTCCGCGACGTCGGCGACGACGCCGAGGTCGTGGGTGATCAGGATCAGGCCCATGTTCATCTCGCGCTGGAGCTCCGCGAGCAGGTCCATGACCTGGGCCTGGACCGTCACGTCGAGGGCCGTGGTCGGCTCGTCGGCGATGATCAGGTCCGGCTCCAGGGCCATCGCCATGGCGATCATGATGCGCTGGCGCATACCGCCGGAGAACTGGTGCGGGTAGTCGCCGACGCGCGCCTTGGCGGCCGGGATCTTCACGCGGTCCATGAGCTCGACAGCCTTGGCCGTGGCGTCCTTCTTGGACATCCCGCGGTGGACGCGGAACATCTCGCCGAGCTGGGCGCCGACGGTGTGCACCGGGTTCAGCGAGGACAGGGCGTCCTGGAAGATCATGGCGATCTTCGAACCGCGGATCTTGCGGTACTCGTCCGCCGGGAGCTTCAGCAGGTCGGTGCCCTGGAAGAGGATCTCACCGGAGGGGATCTTGCCGGGCGGCATGTCGAGGATGCCCATGATGGCCTGCGCCGTCACGGACTTGCCCGAGCCGGACTCGCCGAGGACGGCGAGGGTCTCGCCGGCGTCCACCGAGTACGAGACGCCGTTGACGGCCTTGGCCACGCCGTCGCGGGTGTGGAACTCGACGTGCAGGTCACGCACTTCGAGCAGCGGGGTGCCCTCCGGCGCCGATCGGGGCGCGGGGACGTTCGAGGTCTTGTCGATGATGGTCAACGTACGCCCTTCCTCAGCGCAGCTTCGGGTCGAGGGCGTCGCGCACCGCGTCGCCGACCATGATGAACGCGAGCACCGTGACGCTCAGCGCACCGGCCGGGAAGAGGAGCACGTGCGGGGCCTGGAGCCAGCGGACGGAGGCGTCGCTGACCATGAGGCCCCAGGAGATCTCCGGGGGCTGGACGCCGATGCCGAGGTAAGACAGCGCCGCCTCGGCGGAGATGTACACGCCCAGGCTGATCGCGCCGACCACGATGACCGGGGCGATGGCGTTCGGCAGGATGTGCCGCAGCGTGATGCGCAGGGTGCCGGCGCCGAGGGCGCGGGCGGCCACCACGTAGTCGTTGTTCTTGTTCTGCAGCACCGAGGACCGCATGATGCGGAAGATCTGCGGCCAGCCGAGGATCGCGAGCACCAGCGAGACCGACCAGGCGTTGCCCGGCAGCGCGGACATGATCAGCATGCCGCCGAGCAGCAGCGGGATCGCGAAGAAGATCTCGGTGAAGCGCGACAGGAAGCTGTCGAGGATGCCGCCGGTCCAGCCGGCCAGCAGGCCGAGCGCACCGCCGACGATGACCACCAGCGAGGTGGTGACGATGCCGACGATGACCGAGTTGCGGGCGGCCCACACCGTGCGGGTGTAGACGTCGCAGCCCTGGATGTCGAAGCCGAACCAGTGGTCCGCGCTCGGGGTCTTGAGCGAGTCCTGCAGCTTGCACGCGTCGGAGGCGAACGGGCTGCCGTCCGTGAACCACTGCGGGAACGCGGAGATGACGAGCATGCAGACGACGAGGAAGGCACCGATCAGGAAGACCGGGTTGCGCCGCAGGTCGGCCAGCGCGTCCGACCAGAGGCTCGCTTCGCGGTCCTTCTTCTTCTTGCCGCCGTCCTTGTCGGCCGCGGCGCCGGCGGAGGGGGTGCCGGCGATCTGGGTGTCGGTCGTCATCGAGTCCTCCACCGTAGTTGTGTCACGCATAGCGGATCCTCGGGTCGAGCACGGCGTACAGCAGGTCCACGAGCAGGTTGCCGACCAGGTAGACGAGGACCAGGATGGTCACGCCGCCCACGACGACCGCGCCCTGCTTGAGGTAGACGGACTGGGCGAGCAGACCGCCGACCCCGTGGATGTTGAAGATGCGCTCCGTGATGACCGCACCGCCCATGAGGGAGCCGAGGTCGGCGCCGAGGAAGGTGACGATCGGGATCATGGCGTTGCGCAGTGCGTGGTTCATGACGACGCGGCGGCGCGGCAGGCCCTTGGCGGTCGCGGTGCGCACGTAGTCGGCACGCATCGTCTCCATCAGGCTGGTGCGCGTCAGACGTGCGACGTACGCCAGCGAGGTGGACGCGAGCACGAAGGCCGGCAGCAGGTAGGCCCGGAAGCCGTCCGCCTCGTTGAACGAGACGGGGAAGAAGTCGATGCCCCAGTTGTTCTTCAGCTGCACGCCGAGCGTCAGCTGCAGCACGAAGCCGGTCACGAAGACGGGGATCGAGATGACCATCAGCGTGGAGATGAGCACGAGCTGGTCGAGGAACTTGCCGCGGCGCAGGGCGGCGAGGACACCGGCGAGGACACCGACGACGGCTTCGATGACGAAGGCGACGATGGCGAGGTTGACGGTGTACGGGAACGCCTCGGAGAACAGGTCGATGACCTTGCGACCGGTCAGGGTCTCACCGAGGTCGCCCTGGAACACACCGGTGATGTAGTTCCAGTACTGGAGCAGGAACGGGTCGTCGAGGTGGTACTTCTCGCGCAGCATCGCCGTGACGAGCGGGTCTGCCTTCTTCTCGCCGGCGAGCAGCTGGATCGGGTCAGCGCCCGGCATGGCGAACGTCAGCGCGTAGATCAGGAACGTGGCACCGAGCAGTACAGGGATCGCCTGTATGAGTCGGCGGATGAGGTAGCGGCCCATCAGACCTCCAACAAGAGCAGGGGGAAAGGGCGGGCAGACGGAAACCTGATTCCGTCTACCCGCCCCCTGGAATTCCCCTAAGTGAAGAGGGGTGTTAGTTGAGCTCGACGTTCGCCAGGTCCATGCGGCCCTGGGCGTCGACCTGAACGTTCTTCACGGACTTGGAGTAGGCCGAAGAAGACATGTACGTGAAGACCGGGATGTACGGCAGGTCCTTGATGATGACGTCATCGGCCTGCTGGTACAGCTTCTGACCCTGGGCCGGGTCGGTCGCCTTGTCGGCCTGGTCCATCAGGGACTCGAACTCGTCGTTCTTGTAGTGGCCGTAGTTCGAGCCGTTGTCGATCGCGACCTTCGAGAAGATCGGACGGAGGTAGTTCTCGGCGGCCGGGTAGTCCATGGACCACGCCATGCGGAACGCGCCCTTGTACTTGGCGGCGCCCAGGTCGTCCAGCATGTCACCGAACTTGGCGTACGGCTTGGCGGTGACCTCGAGGCCGAGGTTCGCCTTCAGCTGGTTGGCGACGGCCTCGATCCACTCCTTGTGGCCGCCGTCGGCGTTGTAGCCGAGCTCCAGCTTGTTGCCGGGGATGCCACCGGCCTGGGTGTAGAGCTCCTTGGCCTTGGTCGGGTTGTAGGTGCCCGCCTCGCCGAGGGCGCCCTTGCGGTAGCCGGGGATGATCGGGCTGATGAAGTCGTCGGCCGGCTTGCGGGTGCCGTTGAAGATGGTCTTCGTGATGGCGTCCCGGTCGATGGCCATCGAGAGGGCCTTGCGGATCTCGACCTTGCCGAAGGCCTCCGGGTTGGTCTCCAGCGGGAGGCCCAGGTAGCCGACGCCGGACTCCGGCTTGTAGATGTAGCGGTCGCCGAACTCCTGGGAGACGGTGGCCATCGCGGAGATCGGGAGCTTGTCGACGATCTGGATGGTGTCGGCGCGCAGGTCGTTGTACGCCGTGTCCAGGTTGTCGTAGATCTTGAAGGTGACGCCCTCGAGCTTCGCGCGACCCTCGGCCGGGAACTTGTCGTAGCGCTTGATCTTGATCTGCTTGTTGTGCTCCCAGGCGCCGTCCATCTGGAACGGACCGTTGCCGATCGGGGCCTCGCCGAACTTCTTCGGGTCGGCCTCGAACGCCTTGGGCAGCGGGTAGAAGGCGTTGTAGCCCAGCATGGTCTTGAACTGCGAGAACGGGGCCTTCAGCGAGACGGTGAAGGTCTTCTCGTCGACGACCTTCAGACCCTTGAGCTCGGTGGCGGTGGGCTTCTTGTCCTTGCCCGGCGCCAGCTCGTCGGAGCCCTCGATCTTCGCGAAGAACGGCATGCCCTCGGCGGCGTTGTCCTGGTTGGCGCCCCAGTTCCAGGCGCGGACGAACGACTGCGCGTCGACCTTCTCACCGTTGTGGAAGGTGTAGCCGTCCTTGAGCTTGATCGTCCAGGTCTTCGAGTCGGTGGACTCGATGGACTCGGCGACCGCGAGCTTCGGCTCGTTGGTCTTGTTGTCGTAGTCGACGAGGCCGACGAACAGGGCGTTGAGAACCTCGGCGCCCTCGGACTCGGCGGTGTTCTGACCGACCAGGCCGTGCTGCGGCTCGCCGAGCACCACGGTGATGTTGCCGCCCGACTTGCCGGCGTTCGAGTCCTTGCTGGTGCTGCACGCCGTAGCGGCCATCGCCACGATGACGGCACCGGCGACCCACTTGGCGCTCGTTGCTCCGCGCATGGGTTATTGCCTCCTCAGGAGTCACGGTGGATACGTGAAGGACCCGGCTCCGCTGACACCCCTGACAGCGAAATCCGGCCCCATCGTGTGCTCGTGAGTCGACGCTCCCCACAGCGTGTGACCCATTGACCCGAGCTCAATGGAGCCATCCTCAGGGACACCCCGGGCGTAAACCACACTTGCGTGGTCTCGTTTTCACAACATCGATCCGCGGCAGAAACCCGAAATCCGGACAAAGGGATCAGAGACAGACACGTGCGAAACGGACGGTTAGCTCACCTTCCGGAGTGTCACGGTCGGTATGCGGACACAAGAACGCAACAATCCGCTTGACAGAAGTGAAAAAGCGAACAGCCCCTTCCGGCACGGAGATCCGTGCCGGAAGGGGCTGTTCCCCGGGGCGCCGGCGCGGCCGACGCTCCCGAACTACCCGAACTGCGCTGTTACTTGGCGGCCTTCGCGCGGGAGGCGGTGCGCGAACGCTCCTTCTGGTCCAGGACGACCTTGCGGATGCGGACGGCCTCCGGGGTCACCTCGACGCACTCGTCGTCGCGGCAGAACTCCAGGGACTGCTCCAGGGAGAGCTTGCGCGGCGGAACGATCGCCTCGAACGAGTCGGCCGACGAGGACCGCATGTTCGTGAGCTTCTTCTCCTTGGTGATGTTCACGTCCATGTCGTCGGAGCGGGAGTTCTCGCCGACGATCATGCCCTCGTACACCTCGGTGCCGGGGTCGGTGAACAGGACGCCGCGCTCCTGCAGGTTGGTCATCGCGAAGGCGGTGACCGCGCCGGCGCGGTCGGCGACCAGCGAACCGTTGTTGCGGGTCTGCAGCGGGCCGAACCAGGCCTCGTGGCCCTCGTGGATCGAGTGCGCGATGCCGGTGCCGCGGGTCTGCGTCAGGAACTCCGTACGGAAGCCGATGAGGCCGCGGGACGGGACGACGAACTCCATGCGGACCCAGCCGGAGCCGTGGTTCGACATGTTGTCCATGCGGCCCTTGCGGACGCCCATGAGCTGGGTGACGGCACCCATGTGCTCCTCGGGCACGTCGATCGTCATGCGCTCGACGGGCTCGTGGACCTTGCCGTCGACGTCCTTGGTGACGACCTGCGGCTTGCCGATGGTCAGCTCGAAGCCCTCGCGGCGCATCTGCTCGACCAGGATGGCCAGCGCGAGCTCACCGCGGCCCTGGACCTCCCAGGCGTCCGGGCGGTCGGTGTCCAGGACGCGCAGCGAGACGTTACCGATCAGCTCGCGGTCCAGGCGGTCCTTCACCTGGCGGGCGGTGACCTTGCGGTCCTTGACCGCGGCCTTGGCGTCGGCGCCCTTGCCGGAGCCGCCGCGGCCGACCAGCGGGGAGGTGTTGGTGCCGATGACCATGGAGATGGCTGGCTCGTCCACCGTGATCAGCGGGAGGGCGACCGGGTTCTCCGGGTCGGCCAGCGTCTCACCGATCATGATGTCGGGGATACCGGCGACGGCGCAGATGTCACCGGGGCCGGCGACCTCGGCCGGCTTGCGGGTGAGCGCCTCGGTCATCATCAGCTCGGTGATGCGGACGTTGGAGACCGAGCCGTCGCGCTTGATCCACGCGACCGTCTGGCCCTTGCGCAGCTCGCCCTGCTCGACGCGGAGCAGCGCGATGCGGCCGAGGAAGTTGTCGGCGTCGAGGTTGGTGACGTGGGCCTGGAGCGGCGCGTCCTCCTCGTACGTCGGGGCGGGGACGTGCTCCAGGATCGTGGAGAAGAACGGCTCCAGGTTGTCGCTGTCCGCGGGGACGGTGCCGTCCTGCGGCTTGGTCAGCGAGGCGATGCCGTCACGGCCGCAGGCGTAGACGATCGGGAACTCGATCTGGTCCTCGTCCGCGTCCAGGTCCAGGAACAGGTCGTACGTCTCGTTGACGACCTCGTCGATCCGGGAGTCCGGGCGGTCCGTCTTGTTGATGCACAGGATGACGGGCATCCGGGCCTGGAGGGCCTTGCGGAGCACGAAGCGGGTCTGCGGCAGCGGACCCTCGGAAGCGTCGACCAGCAGGACGACGGCGTCGACCATCGACAGACCGCGCTCGACCTCGCCACCGAAGTCGGCGTGGCCGGGGGTGTCGATGATGTTGATCGTGATCGGGGCCCCGCCGTCCTTGGGGTGATACTTCACCGCCGTGTTCTTGGCGAGGATCGTGATGCCCTTCTCACGCTCCAGGTCGTTCGAGTCCATCATGCGGTCGTCGAGCTGCTGGTGGGCGGCGAAGGCGCCGGCCTGCTTCAGCATGGCGTCGACGATGGTCGTCTTGCCGTGGTCGACGTGGGCGACGATGGCGACGTTGCGGATGTCGTGGCGCGTGGGCACTGCGGCGCTTCTCCCGGGATCGTGGATGGCGTCACGTACGGCCTGGTACGCGAGCCTGCCGGGCGGAAAACCTGCCACGGCCTTACCCCATCCTACGTCGCGTGGCGGGAAGTGCCTCCCGGGGGGTCTGTCAAGAGGCCGTGCGGCTGACTGCGACCGGGCTGCGGGTGGGGGGTCCGGCGATCTGCGCCGCGGGAGTTCCGATCGGGCGCTGCAGTGCTGTTTCAGCTGCTCGGAAGCCTGCTGCCACGGGCTTTCCGAGCGGTGGTGCTCCGGGTCAATGGGTACCCACGACCTTGCCCGCCGGGGGTCCGGCGGGCAAGCGACTTGAGTCACTTCTGAGCTTGTGACCCGCGGGTCAACCTGACTGGCCCCGCTTTGTCACCTGTTCTTCTCCTTTCCTTCCTTGGACCCCGGTTCCCGCCCCTCCGGGGCCTTCTTCCAGCCGATGTCCTGGAAGCGCGGAGAGGCCAGGCCGAAGGCTCCCGCGTTGGCCACCGCAGGCTTCGCCGCCACCAGCTCGGGGCGCTGGTAGAGCGGGATGGAGCCCGCCGCGGCCCAGATACGGGCGTCGGCCTTGCGCATCAGATCGCGGGAGGCCTCCTCGTCCAGCTCGGCCACGGCCTGGTCGAACAGTTGGTCGATGTGGTCGGTGCCGACCCGGGTGTAGTTCTGCTCCACCAGCAGCGAGCCGTCGGCGGCCGGCTCCGGCTTGGCGAAGATCGGGCGGGCGTCGGTGGCCGGATAGGCGGTCGCCGGCCAGGAGTACAGGGCCAGGTCGTACTGGCCCGACGCGATGTGGTCCTTGAAGAAGCTCTCGTCGGCCACCTTCGTCAGCTCGGTGGCCACGCCGACCTTCTGGAGCATCTGCGAGATCCGCTCCCCCACCGCGCGCAGCGACTCCGAGCCGGGCCCGGACGGCAGGACGAAGCGCAGGCTGAGCGCCTTGCCGTCCTTGGCCAGCATGTTCCCGGAGGTCCGCGGGGGCTGCGCCGGGGCCGGAGCCGGACTGGCGCTGGCACTGGCGCCGGACGTGGCCGCGGGGGCGTTCTCCGGCTGCTGCCCGCCGACGGGACCGGGGGCCTTGGCGTCGCCGGCGGCAGCGGCTTCGTCCGCCGCTTCGTCCGCGGGCACACGACCCGTGCCGGCGGCGAGGGCCGCGGCCTGCGCGAGGAGGGCCTGCCTCTGCTCCACCGCGTACGCGGCGGCGACCTGCGGCAGCGTGCTCCGCTCCGTGGAGGCGAAGGCCGGGCGGAACCCGGGCAGCCCCCGCTCCAGGGCGGCCGCGCGGACGTCGCCGTTGCGCTGGTCCTCCTGGCCCACGATGTACAGGCCGTCGTTGCCGGTGCCCGGCCCGGCCGTGGTCCTGCGGTCACCCTGCGACCCGGCCGGCTGCTCGGCCGGCTTCTCCGCCTGTTCGTCCGTCTGCTGGTCCGCCTCCGGGCCGGCCTTCGCGCCCGTCTCCGGCGGAGTGAGCACACCGCCCCGGCGCCAGCCGGCGTCCGCCAGCAGCGCCTGCGCCGCCTTGGTGTCCTGGCCGCCCAGCGCGTCGCTGTTGTCCGCGTACGCCCGCTGACCGGCCAGCGCCAGATGGCTGCCGACCGGCCGCACCGGCAGCCCCAGCGGCTTCAGCACGATCTCGGCCAGTTCCCGGCGGTCGATCGCCCGGGCCACGGCCCGCCGGACCCGCTCGTCGGCCAGCGGGCCGGAGGCCCCGTTCAGGGCCAGCTGGGTGTACGCCGGCTCCAGGGACCTGCGGACGGTGTAGCCGCGCAGCGCCTCGGACTCCGGGACGGCCTCCACGGCCTGGGCCCCGGCCCCGCCCGGCGACCGGGTGGCGTCCCGGCGGGCCTGGGAGATGCGGTCCGAGGTCGCCCGGTCGACCTCGGCCAGGTCGACCGTGCCAGCGGCCAGCGCCCTCGCCCGCTCGGCCCGGGGCACGGCGGTCAGGACCAGCGAGTCCAGCTTGGCCGGCCGGCCCCACCAGCGGGGGTTGCGGGTCAGCGCGGCGGTGCCCGTCTTCTTGTCGATGGCCCCGAGGGTGAACGGGCCGGCGGTGACCTTCAGGGTGCCGCGGGCGCCCTCGTTGAACGCGTCGGGGGTGCCCGTGACCTGCTTGGGGTAGAGCGGCGAGAACAGGGAGCGCCAGTCCGTGTACGGCTTGGCGAAGGTGACCCGGACCTCCAGGTCGTTCCGGCCGCGCTCGATCTTCTCGATCCGCTCGTAGCCGGCGTTGCGGGCGGTCCAGTACGCCGAGTCCTTGCCGTTCAGGGCCCGCCACTGGGAGACGAAGTCGGGGGCTCCGATCTCCCGGCCGTCGCTCCACACGGCCTGCTGGTGCAGCTTGTACACGACGACCTGCTTGGGCTCCCGCTCGACGATCTGCGCCTTCTCCAGGAAGTCCGGGTTGGCCGTCGGCCGGCCCTTGTCGTCCAGCGTGAACAACTGGGGCAGCACCGCCCCGGCGATCCGGGTGGTCGTGGCGTCGGCATCGGCCTGGAAGACGTTCAGGGTGTCGGGGAGGTCGTCCACGGCCCACCGCAGGACGCCACCGTCGGCGATCATGTCGCGGGCCGTCGCCGCGATGTCCGGACCGGCGGCAGCGGGGCCTCCCTCGTCCCCCGCGCCGCAGCCCGCGAGCAGCGGCAGTGCGAGGACTCCCGAGGTCAGCAGCGCCAGGGATCTGCGCCTTCTCTGGGACATGGGTGCTACCTCCGGGGCGGGGCGTGAAGGGCGTAAAGGTCGTGCGAGGGGGCGCACAGGTGCGCGGGCTTGATCACGTTCGGCGGTATTTGCGGCTGATCACACCGGGTGCAGAACCACACTGAAATCCACCGCCCGCCGCACCCCCCGCAGCCGCCCTGCGCCACGCCGGGAAGCCCACCCGTGCGGACCAATCCGGGTTGCGGCCGGGACGCGCGTTCCCTCACGAGAGGGATGAGAATGGACGCAGGGAGGGGCGCACAGATCGCGCCTGCGCGCCCGGATTCGCTGCACGTCCCTTCACAAGCGGGGACGGGAGGCGCGACACTCGCAGGCGCACATGAGCGTTGCCACCGCAACCTGCGGAAGTGAGGGCAAGTCATGTCCCTGCAGGACGATTTGAACGCCGTACGGCGCAACCTGGACGAGCTCACCCGCAAGGTCGAGCAGCTGGAGCAGCAGGCCTCCCGACAGAGAACGGAAGGCAACCGTCCGACGGCCGCGGACCCGTCCCGGATGGTGACCATCCCGGACGCCCCGTACAACACCGCACTGTGGACGGACAGCGACGACGAGGGACTCGGCGCCCGCGACCGCCGGGCACCCTGACCCCCAGCAGTCGAACCCCGTCACCCACCCCATCGGACCCGGCCCCGCGCCCGCGCGGCGGCCGGGTCTCCTGGGCCACCCCTGACCCTCCCGGAGTCACCCCTTGGCCACAGGCACCGAACCACCCCGGCCGCTCACCGGCGTCCACGAACCCTCCCGGGCGGCGATCCCCGCCCGCCACCTGCGCACCGACCGCTGGTGGCTGGCCCCCGCCGGCACCGCGGCCGGGCTGCTCGCCTTCATCGCCTACTCGACCTGGCGGGCCTTCGCGAACGCCCACTACTACGCGGCCCCGTACGTCTCCCCGTTCTACTCGCCCTGCCTGGCGGAGAACTGCGAGGAGATGCGCGCCGGCCCCAACCTCGACCTCTTCGGCAGCTGGTGGGGCCTGTCCCCCGCCCTGCTGATCCTCGTCTTCCCGCTCGGCTTCCGGCTGACCTGCTACTACTACCGAAAGGCGTACTACCGCAGCTTCTGGGCCTCCCCGCCCGCCTGCGCCGTCGCCGAGCCGCACACCGCGTACACGGGCGAGAGCCGCCTCCCCCTCGTCCTGCAGAACGCCCACCGGTACTTCTTCTACACGGCCCTGCCGGTGGCGGCCATCCTCACGTACGACACCGTGCTGACCTTCCGCAACGACCGCTACGAGTGGGGCCACATGGGCCTCGGAACCCTGCTGTTCGTCGTCAACATCGTGCTGATCTGGGGCTACACGGCGTCCTGCCACTCCTGCCGACACATCATGGGCGGCCGCCTGAAGCACTTCTCCCGCCACCCCGTCCGCTACCGGCTGTGGGGCTGGGTCAGCCGCCTCAACGGCCGGCACATGCAGCTGGCGTGGGCCTCCCTGATCAGCGTCGCCGCGTGCGACCTGTACGTGTACCTGCTCGCCACCGGCGCGTTCACCGACCCGAGGATCTTCTGACATGGCTGAAGTCGACCGGCAGCAGTGGGACGTCGTCGTGGTCGGCGCGGGCGGCGCCGGACTACGGGCCGCCATCGAGGCCCGCGAACGCGGCGCCCGGACCGCCGTGATCTGCAAGTCCCTCTTCGGCAAGGCCCACACGGTGATGGCGGAGGGCGGCATCGCCGCCTCCATGGGCAACGTCAACGAGCACGACAACTGGCAGGTGCACTTCCGCGACACCCTGCGCGGCGGCAAGTTCCTCAACCAGTGGCGGATGGCCGAACTGCACGCGAAGGAGGCCCCCGACCGCGTCTGGGAACTGGAGACCTGGGGCGCCCTCTTCGACCGCACCCCCGACGGACGGATCTCCCAACGCAACTTCGGCGGCCACGAGTACCCGCGCCTCGCCCACGTCGGCGACCGCACCGGCCTCGAACTGATCCGCACCCTCCAGCAGAAGATCGTCGCCCTCCAACAGCAGGACTTCAAGGAGACCGGCGACCACGAATCCCGCCTGAAGGTCTTCCAGGAGTGCACGGTCACCCGTGTCCTCAAGGACGGCGACCGGGTCTCCGGCACCTTCTGCTACGCACGCGAATCCGGCCGCTTCTTCGTCCTGGAAGCCCCCGCCGTGGTCCTGGCCACCGGCGGCATCGGCAAGTCCTTCAAAACCACCTCCAACTCCTGGGAGTACACCGGCGACGGCCACGCCCTGGCCCTGCTCGCCGGCGCACCCCTGCTCAACATGGAGTTCGTCCAGTTCCACCCGACCGGCATGGTCTGGCCGCCCTCGGTCAAGGGCATCCTCGTCACCGAGTCCGTCCGCGGCGACGGCGGCGTCCTGCGCAACAGCGACAACGAGCGGTTCATGTTCGGCTACGTCCCGGACGTCTTCAAGGACAAGTACGCCCAGACCGAGGACGAGGCCGACCGCTGGTACGAGGACCCGGACAACAACCGGCGCCCACCGGAGCTGCTCCCCCGCGACGAGGTGGCCCGCGCCATCAACGCCGAGGTCAAGGCGGGCCGCGGCTCCCCGCACGGCGGCGTCTTCCTCGACGTGTCCACCCGCATGCCGGCCGACAGGATCAAGCGGCGCCTGCCCTCCATGTACCACCAGTTCAAGGAGCTGGCGGACGTGGACATCACCGCCGAGCCGATGGAGGTCGGCCCCACCTGCCACTACGTGATGGGCGGGATCGCCGTCGACTCCGAGACCGCCGCCGCACAGGGCGTCCCCGGCCTCTTCGCGGCGGGCGAGGTCGCGGGCGGCATGCACGGCTCGAACCGCCTCGGCGGCAACTCCCTCTCCGACCTCCTCGTGTTCGGACGCCGCGCCGGCCTGCACGCGGCCGAGTACGCGGCGTCCGCCGGCCGGCCCGAGGCCCGCCAGGACCAGATCGACACCGCAGCAGCAGAGGCACTGGCCCCCTTCCACGCCACCGACGGCGCGGAGAACCCGTACACCCTCCACCAGGAACTCCAGACGACCATGAACGACCTCGTCGGCATCATCCGCCGCGAGCCCGAGATGGCCGAGGCGCTGCGGAAGCTGGCCTCCCTCCGCCAACGCGCCGCCCGCGCCGGCGTCGAGGGACACCGCCAGTTCAACCCGGGCTGGCACCTCGCCCTGGACCTGCGGAACATGCTGCTGGTCAGCGAATGCGTGGCCCGCGCCGCCCTGGAGCGCACCGAGAGCCGCGGCGGCCACACCCGCGAGGACTGCCCGTCCATGGACCGGTCCTGGCGCCCGGTGAACCTCCTGTGCCGCCCGGTGGAGCCCGCACCCGCGGACCCGGCCGCCGACCGCATCGTCCTCCAACGCATCCGCACCGAGCCCATCCGCCCCGACCTGCTGGCGCTCTTCGAAAAGGAAGAGCTGGTCAAGTACCTCGCCGAAGAGGAGCTCTACGAGTGAGCACATACGACGCCCGCTTCCGGATCTGGCGGGGCGACTCCGACGGCGGGGACCTGCGCGACTTCACCGTCGAGGTGCACGACGGCGAGGTCGTCCTGGACATCGTCCACCGCCTCCAGGCGACCCAGGCCCCGGACCTGGCGGTGCGCTGGAACTGCAAGGCCGGCAAATGCGGTTCGTGCAGCGCCGAGGTCAACGGCCGCCCCCGGCTCATGTGCATGACGCGCATGTCGGTCTTCGACCGCGCGGAAACGGTCACCATCACCCCCCTGCGGGCCTTCCCCGTGGTCCGCGACCTGGTCACGGACGTCTCGTTCAACTACACGAAGGCCCGCGAGGTCCCGTCCTTCGTCCCCCCACCCGACGTGGCGGCGGGCGCGTACCGGATGCAGCAGATGGACGTGGAGCGCTCCCAGGAGTTCCGCAAGTGCATCGAATGCTTCCTCTGCCAGGACACCTGCCACGTCGTGCGTGACCACGAGGAGAACAAACCGGCCTTCGCCGGACCGCGCTTCCTGATGCGCGTCGCGGAACTCGACATGCACCCCCTCGACGCCGCCCACGAGACAGGCCTGGACCGCAAACGCACCGCCCAGGAGGAACACGGCCTCGGCTACTGCAACATCACCAAATGCTGCACGGAGGTCTGCCCGGAAGGCATCAGGATCACCGACAACGCCCTGATCCCGCTCAAGGAACGGGTGGTGGACCGCAAATACGACCCCCTGGTGTGGCTCGGCTCAAAAATCACCCGCCGCACCTAACCCCACCCCCGCCCCGGCCACCCCACCACACCCCGGAGCGGGAGCACCACCCACCCGCCCCCCAACGGCAAGGAGCGGTGCGCCGGAACCCCCGAAAGCGGACGGGCGTCGTCGGCTCCGGTCGCGGGGGTGCGGTGGCGCCCATACGCTCCCACATGTGATGCCGTCGAGGAGGAGAGCGACCACCGGAGCAGTCGGCCGGGCCGTCCGGGGCATCCAGGGTGTGCTCGTGCTCTGCGGCGTTCTGCTCGGGGTGGCCGGGCCGGTGGGTACCTGTGCTGCCGCGGCTGTGGTGGTGCCTGCCGAGGATCCCGTCACCCTGTCCCGGCAGGGGCAGGTCACCGACCGGGTGGGGGCCGTCGGGGAGGGGGCGGCGGCCGGTGTCGCCGCTGCGCTGGACCGGCTGGACCGCGATCACGGGGTGCAGCTCTTCGTGGTGTACGTGAACGACTTCTCCGGGCGGTCGGCGCAGAGCTGGGCCGACGCCACCGCCCAGAAGAACGGGCTCGGCCGGGACGACCTGCTGCTCGCCGTGGCCACCGGGTCCCGTACGTACGCCTATTCGGCCGACGTGGGCTCCGGGTTCACCGAGGAGCAGCTCGCGGCGGTCGCCCGTACTGCGATCGAGCCCGCGCTGCGGCAGAACGACTGGGCGGGCGCTGCGGTGGGTGCGGCGAACGGCTACGGGGCCGTCCTGGCCGGCAAGCCGGTTCCGACGCCGGCGATCACCCCGGGCGAGCCCGATCCGGGTGGGGGTGGGGGCGGGGAGAGCGGTGCCGGGGACTTCGTGCTGCCGGTGGTGGCGGTCGGGGCGGCGGCTGCGCTCGGCGCGTACGCGTACACGCGGCGCAAGCGCAAGGGTGCCGTGCCGGGCGGCTCGCGCACCACGACCGGTTGGGGGGAGCGGCCCGCGACCACGACGGCCCTGCCGCTGCCCGATCTGGATGCGAAGGCCAGGGCGTTGTTGGTGGACACCGACGACGCGGTCCGCACCAGCTCCGAGGAGCTCGGCTTCGCCTCGGCGCAGTTCGGGGACGCGGCGGTGGCTTCCTTCACGGAGGCCGTGGCCTTCGCGGACGGGGAGCTGACGGCGGCGTTCCGGCTGCGCCAGCAGCTGGACGACGCCTACCCGGAGGACGATGCGACCCGGCGGCGGATGCTGGACGAGATCGTGGCCCGGTGCAGTGAGGCGAACCGGCGGCTCGACGCCGAGGCCGCGGACTTCGACCGGCTGCGGGACCTGGAGCGCAACGCGCCGCAGGCCCTGGCGGAGGTGGAGGCCCGGGTACGCGATCTGACGGGGCGTGCGGTGACGGCGGCGGCGACCCTGACCGCGCTGCGCGGGCGGTACGCGGACTCGGCGTCGGCCCCGGTGGCCGGGCACGCGGAACGTGCCGAGGACCGGCTGCGGTTCGCGACGGACCACGTGGACCGGGCGCGGGAGGCGGTCGGCTCCGACAGTGGCGCGGCGGCCGTGCACGTACGGGCCGCGGAGGGCGCGGTGGACCAGGCGGCGATCCTGGTGGACGCGGTGGAGCGGCGGGCGCAGGAGCTGGCGGAGGCGGCGGGCAAGCTGCCGGGGGCGTTGACGGAGACGGAGGCGGACCTGGCCGATGCCCGGGGGCTGCTGTCGGGGACGGTGCAGGGGGCGTCGACGGCGGATCTGCGGGGGCGGATCGGGCGGGCGGAGGCGGTGGTGGCCGCGGTGGGTCAGGAGGTGGCGGCGGGCCGGTACGACCCGATCGACGCCCTGCGCCGGGTCGAGGAGGCCGATGCGGCGTTGGACGAGGCCCTGTCGGCGGCGCGGGAACAGGAGACGGGCCGGCGGCGGGCGGCGGCGCTGCTGGAGCAGGCGCTGCTGTCGGCGCGGAGTGCGGCGGCCGCGGCGGCGGACTACATCACGACCAGTCGCGGTGCGGTGGGCAGCCGCGCCCGTACCCGGCTGGCGGAGGCGCAGCGGCAGCTGGAGCGGTCGGAGCAGTTGGCGGAGTCGGACGCGGCGGCCGCGCTGGCGGCGGCGCAGCGGGCGGACGGGCTGGCGCGCGAGGCGCAGCGGTTGGCCGAGGAGGACGTGCGCGGGTTCCGGGATCCGTTCGGTGGTGGCGGGCAGCGGCAGGGGGGTGGTGGCATGGGCGGTGCGGTGCTCGGCGGGATCGTCCTCGGCGAGATCCTGCGCGGGGGCCGTGGCGGGGGCGGGTTCGGTGGTGGGGGGTTCGGTGGTGGGGGGTTCGGGCCGGGGTGGTTCGGTGGTGGGGGGACCCGTGGCCGCATGGGCGGCGGCGGCCGCTTTTGACTCCCCTACAGGTGCAAGGAGCGTCCCGTGAGCAAGCAGACCATCCTCGGCCGTGTCGCCCAGCTCGCCAGGGCCAACATCAACGCGTTGTTGGACCAGGCGGAGGACCCGCAGAAGATGCTGGACCAGCTGATCCGCGACTACACCAACAACATCTCGGAGGCGGAGCAGGCGGTCGCGACCACCATCGGCAACCTGCGGATGCTGGAGGCGGACCACCGCGAGGACGTGGACGCGGCGGCGGAGTGGGGCCGCAGGGCGCTGGCGGCGAGTCGTAAGGGGGACGAGCTGCGGGCGGGCGGGGCGGCGGCGGAGGCCGACCGGTTCGACCACCTCGCGAAGGTGGCGCTGGCCCGGCAGCTCCAGTCGGAGCGGGAGGCCGCGACGGCGGCGCCGGTGATCGCCGCGCAGACGGAGGTCGTCGACCGGCTGAAGGCGGGTCTGGAGGCGATGCGGGAGAAGCTCACCGAGTTGACGGCGAAGCGCGACGAGCTGGTGGCGCGCGCCCGGGCGGCCGAGGCGCAGAACAGGATGCTGGACGCGGTGGAGAGCATCGACGTCATGGACCCGACGAGCGACCTGAGCCGGTTCGAGGACAAGGTGCGGCGGGAGGAGGCGCGGGCGCTGGGCCGGCAGGAGCTGGCGGCCTCGTCCCTGGACGCGCAGTTCGAGGCCCTGGACGACCTGGGCCGGTCCGCCGAGGTCGAGGCGCGGCTCGCGGCCCTGAAGTCCGGCGGGGCGGCCTGACCCGCCGGTCGCGCGAGAACGGTGGTGTGTCGCTCCAGGCCGTGGGCGGGGGGACGACGACCGGCTCGGCGTGGCCCTTCCGGTCCGCGGCCGGGGTCGTGGCCGGGGTCGTGGCCGGGTCGAGGAGTGCGACGGTCCGGTGCGGGACGTCCCCGCTGCGGCCCGGGCCGGTCACCCGGGCCGGTCAGCGGCCCGGCTCGGGTCGTGTTCCGCCCGGGTGGTCCTCGTCACCCGTACATGTTCAGGAGTTGTTCCGCCGACAGTTCCGGTGTCGGGTCGCCCTCCTCGCCCGGGAGGGGCAGCTCGAACCAGACGGTCTTGCCGCGGTGGGTGCGTCGGGTGCCCCAGCCGGCGGAGAGCAAGCCGACCAGTTGGAGGCCGCGTCCTCCCTCGTCGGTGTCGCGGGCCCGGCGGCGGCGCGGCTGGACGAGGTTGCCGTCCCACACCTCGCACACCAGGGTCCGGTCCAGCAGCAGTCGGAGCCGGATCTCGCCCTCGCCGTACCGCAGGGCGTTGGTGACGAGTTCGCTGACGAGCAGTTCGGTGGTGTCGAGCAGTCCCTCCAGGCCCCAGGCGGGCAGTTTCGCCCGGGCCAGTTCGCGGGCGCGGCCCACGGAGCGGGCTTCGCGGGGCAGTTGCCAGTCTCCGACGGCCTCGACGGGGAGCCCTTGGACGCGGGCCATGAGCAGGGCGATGTCGTCTTCTCCGTGTCGGGTGTCGAGGGTGTTGAGGACGTGGTCGCAGACGTCCTCCAGGGGTCGTACCGGGTCGGCCAGTGCTTCGCGCAGGCCGCGCAGGCCTTCCTCCAACGGGTGGTCGCGGGATTCGACGAGGCCGTCGGTGTAGAGGGCGAGCAGGGCTCCCTCGGGGAGGTCGATCTCGACCTCCTCGAAGGGTTCGCCGCCCACCCCGAGGGGCATGCCGGGCGGGACCTCCAGGAGCAGGGCGGGCCGGGGCGGGGCGCCCGGTTCGGGCGGTTCGACGAGCACGGGCGGCATGTGGCCGGCGTTGGCGATGGTGCAGCGTCGGGTGACGGGGTCGTAGACGGCGTACACGCAGGTGGCGAGGTACACCTCGGAGCGGTCGGCGTCGCGGGAGTGCAGGGCTGCGCGGGAGGCCTGCTGGGAGCCGCCGGGGACGCCGAGTCCGCGGGCGATCTCGTCGAGCGCGGTGAGCACCTCGGCCGGCTCCAGGTCGAGCAGGGCCAGGGTGCGTACGGCGGTGCGCAGTTCGCCCATGGCGACGGCGGCCCGCAGGCCGCGGCCCATGACGTCGCCGACGACGAGGGCGGTGCGGTGTCCGGGCAGTTCGATGACGTCGAACCAGTCGCCGCCGACTTCGGTGGCGGCGTTGCCGGGCAGGTAGCGGCAGGCGATGTCGAGGCCGGCGGCTTCGGGGTCGCCGGGCGGGAGCAGGCTGCGTTGCAGTATCAGGGCCCGTTCGTGTTCGCGTCGGTAGAGGCGGGCGTTGTCGATGCAGACGGCGGCGCGGGCGGCGAGTTCGACGGCGACGGCCCGGTCGCGTTCGCCGAAGGGTTCGCTGCCTTTGGTGCGGGAGAACTGGGCGAGTCCGACGACGGTGTCGTGCGCGACCATCGGCACGACGAGCGTGGACTGGACGAGGTCGTCGGGCCCGCCGCCTTCGATGATGCGCGGCCGGGCGGTGCGCAGGGCCAGTGCTCCGGGGGAGGCGGCCGGGTAGCGGTGGATCTCGCCGACGGCGACGGCGGCGCCGGCCCCGGACAGGGGGGCGTCGGAGACGGCGGAGGCGAAGGCGACCCGCCGCAGCGGTGCGGAGGGGGCGCGTCCGTTGCGTTGTCCGGGGGGTAGGGAGGGGACGCCGGGGCCTTGGGGGCGCGCGGGGCGGTCGTCGTCGCCGAGGAGCAGCCCCTGGTAGAGGTCGACGGCGGCGAGGTCGCAGAAGCCGGGGACGGTGACGTCGAGGAGTTCGCGGGCGGTGGTTTCCAGGTCGAGGGAGTTGCCGATGCGGTGCCCGGCTTCGTTGAGGAGGGCGAGATTGCGCCGTACGCCGGCGGCCTCGCGGGCGGCGAGGTGGCGGCGGGTGACGTCGGTGCCGATGCCGGCGACGCCGACGGGGCGGCCGCTGGCGCCGTGGACGCGGTAGAGGTTGATGGACCAGTGGCGGTTCTCGCGCCGGCCGGGGGCGGCGCCGGTGATCCGCAGGTCGGTGACGGCTTCCCCGGTTTCCAGGACCCGGCGCAGGGCCTCGGTCATCCGTTCGGCCTCCTGCGGGGGGAGGTAGTCGTGGACGGTGCGGCCGCGGTGTTCCTCGACGGCGCCACCGAAGACGGTGGCGAAGCGGCGGTTGGCCCGCTGGACGGTGAGGTCGGTGCCGAAGAGCAGGAAGCCGAAGGGAGATTGGCCGAATATGGCCTGTGAGGCGGCGAGGTCGGACTCGATGCGGCGCAGGGCGCGGACGTCGACGACGACGCAGAGTGCGGCGCGTTCGGCGGTTTCGGTCTGGGTGGGCATCACGTAGATCTCGGCCACGCCGTGGGCGCCGTTCCCGCCGGGGATCCGGAAGGGGACGAGGCCCGTCCATTCCTTGCCGTCGAGGATCTCGGCGACCCTCCGGTGGCCGCCTTCGCGCAGTTCGGGCGGCATGAAGGCCTCGACGGGGTCGCGTCCCACGACCTGTGCGGCGGTCAGTCCGAACAGTTCCTCGGCGCGCAGGCTCCACTGGTCGACGAGGCCGTCCGGCCCGATGGAGAACGATGCGACCTTGATGTAGTCATATATCGAGCCAGGCGGGCTGCTGTGCCACAGGGAGTCGTGCCATGCCTCCCCGGGCACTCGCGCCTGATGTGCCTGCGCAGGTATCTCGCTCACGCGACCGTCCCCTCCAGCTCACCGCAACCGGACCGGCCATGACCGAAGTATTCAGCACCACGGCCCCGGACGGCACGGCGTTCCCGATCACGAAAAGGTCCCGACTGTTTCGAGCCATGCCGGGTGATCGTCGGCCACCCCTCACCTTGTTACTCACCAGGAAGAGCCAACTCGAACCACACCGTCTTGCCCGACTTGCTGTGACGTGTCCCCCAGCGCCGTGCCGTGGCGGCCACCAGGTGCAGTCCCCGGCCGCCCTCGTCGTCGGCTTTGGCAACGCGTTCGCGGGGCGGATCCGGAAGCGGATCGGAAACTTCCACGAGTAGGGCGGCCCCTTCGGCGGGGTTCTCGGGCGGGCTCTCGCCGGGCTGCTCGCGGCGCTCCAGCCGGACCCCGATCGGGCCCGAGGCGTAGCGCAGGGAGTTGGTGACCAGCTCGCTGACCAGCAGGACGGTCACGTCACCGACGGAATCGAGGCCCCAGGTTCGGAGCTGGCCCCGCACGGCGTGGCGTGCGGTGCGGACGGCACCAGGCTCGGCGGGGAAGGCCCACTCGGCACATTCGCCGTCTGTGTCGATCACGCCGATCACTTCCCGGGCCTGCAGCGGCCCCCGTCCGGTTCAGCCGGGAGAGGGCCTCTTGGGGCGGTACACGATTAGGTACTAATAGCGACATACCCCCTATTCGCGGCGTCGTACCACGCATCCCCCGGGTACCGGCGCACTGTGGCACGGATGGACGGGAACGCGAGCCTCATGCGCCCTGTTGCGACCCGGTGTGCGCGGTGCGCATCCGGCGCCCGATCTCGGCCACCGCGGGCCGGTCCTGGTCGAGCCAGTCCACCGAGTCCAGTTCCTCGGGGTCGAGCCAGCGCAGCTCGTCGTGGTCCTCCAACGGCGCGGGCTCGCCGGAGAGCAGCCGCGCGGTCCACACGTGCAGGACGAGTCCGGGCTTCAGCGGCCACGTCCCCGGGATGCGCTCCACCGGCGCGGCCTCCACGCCGAGCTCCTCGCGCAGTTCGCGGACCAGTGCCTCGGCGTCGGTCTCGCCGGGCTCGGCCTTGCCCCCGGGCAGCTCCCAGCGGCCGGCCAGCTCCGGGGGCGCACTGCGCCGGGCGGCCAGCAGGCGGCCCTCATGACAAAGGGCTCCGCCCACGACCACACGTTCCGTCATGGGGCGGAGCCTATGCCACTGCCTCGACGGTCAGTTCGTCGTGGCGGTCTGGCCGATCCGTTCGACCCAGTAGAGCTGCTTGTGTCCGCGGTCGTCGAGGCTGTCGACCACCTTCTGCGCCTCGGCGCGGGTGGGGTAACGGCCCACCCGGTAGCGGTTGCCGTTGTCGTCCTGACGTATGACCAACCACGGGAGCAGGGCACCGCTGTCGTTCATCGCGTCTCACCCTCCGCCGATCCACCTGCCCGGGAAACCCCATTGCGCATATGCCCGAGCTTACGCCCGACCTTTACTGAGCGGATACGGTTTTTCACGAAGAGGAACCTCGGCGGCGTACGCATCCGGCCACGCGTACGAGTGAGCCGCGCACTCCGGTCCGGACCCGGCGCACCACGGGGGCGGCCGAGCGCCCGTACGCGCCCCTCCGTAGGGGCCGGACCGCGGCTCCGGCCCTGGCCGGACGGCCCCTGCCCGACCCCCTCCCCCTCGGCGGACGCCCCCGGGTCGGGGGGCGCCGCGGGGGTGTGCGGGGCGCGGCGGCGCAGGCGCGGGTGAGGGGGCGCACGGCGGGGTCCGACGCAACGGTGCAGGCCCGCAGCGAACCGGAGCCACCGGCGCCGGTCCGGATCGCGCCGAAACCCGCCGGTAGGTTTACCGCACCGGGAGGTGGTAGGCGAGTCGGTAGCGGTCCGCCGGGACCACCACGTCGGCGGTTTCGACGGCCCTGCCGGAGGCGTAGTAGGTCCGGCCGATCACCAGCACCACGTGCCCGGGGACCCCGCCCAGCAGCGCGATCTCCTCGGCGAGGCCCGGCCGCGCCCCGACCTCCTCCACCACGTTGTCGACGACGATGTCGATCGCCGCCATCCGGTCGACCACCCCGGAGCCGCCCAGCGGCCCCTCCTCCGGCAGCATCACCGGGGTCCGGCCGGTCACGGCCAGCGGCTCCCACGAGGTGGACAGCATCATCACCTCGCCGGCGTCGCGGAACACGTACCGCGTCCGCATGACGCGCTCGCCCGGCTCGATGCCGAGCCGCTGCGCGATCGCGGCCGGGGCGACGGCCTGCTCGCTGCTGGACTCCCACGTCCCGCGGGCGCCCGCCTCCGCCTGCTCCTGGCGGAACGGCGTCGACGGCCCGCCCGTGCGGTAGCCGGAGCGGGCGACCCGCCGCGGCACCGGCTGCTCCCTCACGTACGTGCCCGAGCCGGAGCGGCCCTCGACCAGGCCCTCCGCCATGAGGACCTTGCGCGCCTCCAGCGCCACCGTGTCGGAGACCCCGTACTCCTCGCGGATCCGGGCCTGCGAGGGGAGGCGGGCGTGCGGGGGCAGGGACCCATCGACGATCTGCCGTCGCAGATCCCCGGCGACGCGCAGATAGGCCGGCTGCTCACCGAAAGCCACTGAGGCCCTCCCATCAGGTTGACAGACAGCCACACCCTCGCAACGGTCGGTTGCACGCCGCAAGCGAGGGCCAGGGTTTCACTCGAAGTGATGAAGGCTGGTCACTCAAACCCCGTTACCGCGCGTCACCTGCCGCGTTCCGAGGCGGGCGCGACCGGGACCCTCCCGCCCGACCGCCCGCCGGACCCGTCTCCGGACCCGCCACCGGGCCCGCCGCCGGAGCCGTCGCCCCGGCCCGGACCCGCGCTGCTGCCCGGCTCGTCCTCGGCCAGCCATTCCGGCACCGTCGTCGACAGGCCGTACGCCCCGCGCAGCGCCTTCTCCGTCGGCACCGTCAGCGCCGCCGAGGCCCGGTCCCAGGCGTCCTGGAAGTCCGCGGGCCGGACCGCCGCGCCCGCCTTCTGCCACGCCCCGCGCGCCGCCGCGACCTCCTTCAGCTGCGCCCGCGCCGGCCCGGCCAGCTCCGGCCGGCGCGCCGCGACCTCGTCCAGCACCCGGGCCTCCGCGGCCAGGGCCCGGTCCACCTCACGGGCCCACTCGCGGTACGTCGGCAGCGCCTCGTCGAGGTCCTCGTCGGGCCCGTGCCCCAGCGCCAGGTCGACCTCGTTCATCGCGTGCAGGAAGGTCACCTGGTCCGGCTTCAGCATCCCGGCGTCGCCGCGCAGGCTGCCGCGGTGCTCCTCCCCCGCCGTGCCGATCACGCACAGCAGCCGCCGCTCGCCGCCGCCCAACCCCTCCCGCGGCGGCGCGAACCAGAACAGCTCCGCGTACCCCGGCAGAGCCCAGGAGTCCATGGCGTACGCGTCCTGGGCGCGCCAGCAGGCGTCCGTGGCCGCCCACTTCATCTTCCGGCCGCCGCGGAACTGCGCCGGGTCGAAGCGGGTCGAGGAGGTGACCTCCCCGTGGTGCACCTCCGTACAGGCGACGCGGTAGAACAGCGGGTCCTCGTCGAGCAGGTCTCCGCCGGGGACGTTGAAGCAGTCGCCGGCGCGCAGCTCGTCGATGTCGGTGACCTCCCCCTGGACGTCCTCGTACGGGGAGAGCGTGTCGAGGCCGGAGAAGAGCGGCTCCGCGGCCCGGCCCACGGCCAGGAACAGCAGTGCGGTCGTCACGAGCGACACCGCCAGGCCGGTGATCGCCAGCGGTCTGCCCCGCTCGCCCTTCCCGGCGATCTGGACGAGGGCCACGATCCCGAAGACGATGCCGAGCGGCGGCAGGCACAGGAGCCCGACGAGCAGCGACGCGAGCGCGAAACCGTTGAGTGCCGGTTCCCCTTGGTCCGGCCGGGGGGACGGAGCCGGCCAGTGGGGCGGCGGCTGGGTGCTCACGGGGTACGGGCTCCATCGCAGGTGTCGCGAACGAATGCGCGAAACAGTACACAGCGGGGGCGACCGTGGTGTCGGTCGCCCCCGCCGGTTCCGGTTCGCCGCGCCCGAGGCGGTCGGTGCGGTGATCCCGGGTCAGGTTCCCTGCACGGGACCCTGGTTCGGTGCCGGGCTCAGAACTGGAGCGCCCAGGAGTCGATCTTTCCGGTGTCGACGTTGGCGTTGTCGTTCACCCGGAGCTTCCAGACGCCGTTGGCGACCTCTGAGGAGGCGTTGACGGAGTAGGTCTGCAGGATGTTGTCGGCGCTGCCGCCGGCGCGGTTGTGCAGGGTGTAGACGGAGCCGTCGGGGGCGACGAGGTCGACCTTCAGGTCGCCGATGTACGTGTGCTTGATGTCGACCGAGACGGCCAGGGCGGCGGGGGCGTTGCCGGAGACCCCGCTGACGGTGAGGGGCGACTCGACGGTCGCGTTGTCGTTGACGGCGAAGTCGGCGGTGTTCTCGAAGCGCGGTCCGCCCGGCGGGGTGGTGCCGCCGCCGACGAACAGCAGGCGGTTCGGGGAGCCGGTTCCGGGGCCGGTGACCACGTTCGGGGTGGCCGCGGCCACCAGGGCCGAGGCGACCTGGGCCGGCGTGTTCGACGGGTTCTGCGACAGGTGCACGGCGGCGGCGCCGGCGACGTGCGGCGAGGCCATCGAGGTGCCGGAGATGGTGTTGGTGGCGGTGTCGCCGGTGCCCCAGGCGGAGGTGATGGAGGAGCCGGGGGCGAAGAGGTCGAGCACGTTGCCGTAGTTGGAGAAGCTGGACCTGGCGTCGCTGCTGGTGGTGGCGCCGACCGTGATGGCCTCGGTGACGCGGGCCGGGGACTTGGTGTTGGCGTTGGTGGACTCGTTGCCCGCCGCGACCGCGTAGGTGATGCCGGCGGCTATGGAGTTGCGGACGGCGGTGTCGAGCGCGGAGTCGGCCCCGCCGCCGAGGGACATGTTGGCCACGGCCGGCTTGACCGCGTTCCGGGTCACCCAGTCGATGCCGGCGACGACCTGGGCCGTCGTACCGGAGCCGTTGTTGTCGAGGACGCGGACGGCGACGATCTTCGCCTTCTTGGCGACGCCGTGGCTGCTGCCGGCGACGGTGCCGGCGACGTGCGTGCCGTGGCCGTGGCCGTCCTGGGCGGTGTTGTCGTTGTCGATGGCGTCGAAGCCGTAGGAGGCGCGGCCGCCGAAGTCGGTGTGGGTGATGCGCACGCCGGTGTCGATGATGTACGCGGTCACGCCCTCGCCGGCCTTGTCCGGGTAGGTGTAGCTGCTGTTGAGCGGCAGCGCGCGCTGGTCGATGCGGTCCAGGCCCCAGGAGGGCGGGCCGGGCTGGGTGCCCTGGGCGCCGTCGACGGTGAAGACGCGGTTCTGCACGACGGACGTGACCGCCGGGTCGGCGGCGAGCTTCCTCGCCTGTGCCTCGGAGACCTCGACGGAGAAGCCGTTGAGGGCGGAGCTGTAGGTGCGGTCGATGCGGGCGCCGTACTTCCTGGCGACGGCCTTTCCGCCGGCTTCGGTCGAACGGGTGGTGTCCTTCAGGGTCACGATGTAGCTGCCGGCCACGGAGCCGGGGGCGCCGGCGTTCTCGATGACGCCCTGCGGGCCGTTGTCGGCCGCTGAGGCGGGGAGCGCGGCGGTCGTGCCGAGCGCGAGGGCCAGGGCGGCGGCCGCGCCGAGCCCGGCGGCCTTCCGGCGGGTGTGACGCATGGACATGTGGGGGGTCCTCCTCGTCGGGGATGCGCTTCGGGGATCCGGGACGGCGGCGCGGCACCACCGGGCGCACACGATCACAGGCCATGGGCATGGTCATGACAAATCGCGGAGGGGCTGCCGAGCTGCCGCCTCCGAAAGGTTGGCGCAGCCTCGCGCCATCCCACAAGGGGAAGGCGAACGCGTAACATCCGTGCCATACAACGGCCATGAACGAGCAAAGGTGCTCCGCACATGACGCACGCAATCCCCGGTTACGTCTGCCCCGACGACGGCACGCGCGCGGATGCCCGGACGGCGCCCTGGTGCTGCCCCGTCTGCAGCGGCCCGTGGGACCTCGACTTCGCACCGGATCCGGCCATCGAGCTCAACCCGTCCGCCGGACCCAACTCGCTCTGGCGGTACGGCTCCGCCCTGCCGCTACCGGGTGCTTTCTCCGTCACCCTGTCGGAGGGCAACACTCCGCTGGTCCCGCTCGCGGAGCGGATTCACGCCAAGCTGGATTTCCTGATGCCGACGGGTTCGTTCAAGGACCGGGGCGCGGTGATGCTCGTGGAACTGGCCCGGCGGCTGGGTCCGGAGCGGGTGATCGCGGACAGCAGCGGCAACGCGGGAACGGCCGTGGCCGCGTACTGCGCACGGGCCGGGCTCACATGTGAAATTTTCGTGCCCGAAGGCACATCGGCGAAGAAGACCGAGCAGATGCGGGCCCACGGCGCCGCCGTCCGCGTCGTACCGGGAGGCCGGGAGGCCACCGCCGAGGCGGCCCGGGCCGAGGCCGACCGCCCCGGCGTCTTCTACGCGAGCCACGTCTTCAACCCGTACTTCCTGCATGGCACCAAGACGTACGCGTACGAGGTCTGGGAAGGGCTCGGCGGCCGGCTCCCCGAGGCCCTCGTCGTCCCCGTCGGCAACGGCACGCTGCTGCTCGGCGCCGCGCTGGCGGTGGAGGAGCTGGCCCGGCGCGGGGCGCGCCCGCCGGCCCTGGTCGCGGTGCAGACGGCGGCGGTGTCCCCGCTGGCCGCGGCCTTCGAGGCCGGCGCGGAGGACGCGGACCCGGTGGAGCAGCAGCCCACCCTGGCCGAGGGGATCGCGATCCCGGCCCCGCCGCGCGCACGACAGATCCTGGCGGCGGTCCGCAAGTCCGGCGGCACCTTCCTGACCGTGTCCGAGGAGGCCCTGCGCGCCGCGCAGCGGGACCTGGCCGGTCGGGGGCTCTTCGTGGAGCCGACGGCGGCGGCCTGCTGGGCGGCGGTGGGCCCCGCGGCCCCGTCGGACCCCCTGGCCGGCCGCACGGCGGTGGTCCCGCTGTGCGGTACGGGTCTGAAGGCGGGTCTGGCTCCCTGACCCGGGGCGAGCCGCCGGCCCGGCGGCGGAGGGCGCGGGTCCGGGTCGGAGGGCACGGTTCCGGGGTCGGAGGGCACGCTTCCGGGGTCGAAGGGCGCGGTTCCGGGTGGGCGCGGACGTAGATGTCGGAGAATCGCCGGTCACGGGCCGGGGCCGTCTGCTGGACTGGCCCCATGACCAACCGTGTTGACCTCGCCCACCGCTTCGCCGCGCTGCACACGCCCGGCGCCCCGCTCGCCCTGGCCAACGCCTGGGACGTGATGAGCGCCCGTCTCGTCGAGGCGGCCGGCGCCCCGGCCGTCGCCACCACCAGCGCCGGTGTCGCCTGGTCCCTCGGCGCCCCCGACGGGGACTCGCTGGCCCGGGACCGCGCCCTCGACCTCGTCACCCGTGTGGCCGGCGCCGTCCGCGTACCCGTCACCGCCGACATCGAGGGCGGCTTCGGCGCCGACCCGGCCGGCGTCGCGGAGACCGTCGCCGGTGTCGTCGCCGCCGGCGCGGTCGGCATCAACATCGAGGACGGCAACCGCGCACCCGCCGACCACGCGGAGCGCCTGGCCGCGGCCCGCGCCGCCGCCGACGCCGCCGGGGTCCCGCTGTACGTCAACGCGCGGATCGACACCTACCTCTTCGGTCTCGGCGACCCGGCGGGCCGGCTCGACGAGACCCTGTCCCGCGCCGCCGCCTACCTGCGGGCGGGCGCCTCGGGCGTCTTCGTGCCCGGGGTCACCGACCCGGCCGTGGTCGCCGAGCTCGCCCGCGGCATCGACGCCCCGCTGAACGTGCTGGCCGGGCCCGGCGCCCCGTCCGTGGCCGAGTTCGGCAAGCTGGGCGTGGCCCGCGTCAGCCTCGGCTCCGCGGTCGCCGAGGCCGCGTACGGCGTGGTGCGCCGCGCCACCGAGGAGCTCCTCGCGGCCGGCACGTACACCGCGGTCGCCGACGCCCTCCCGTACGGGGAGCTGAACGGCCTGCTCAAGGGCTGACCAGGCGGGCCGTCAGTCCTCGGCCGCCTGCTCGTACAGGGCCCTGGCCCGTTCGTCGAGCAGTGCGGCCGTGGAGTCCACGTCCGTGTCCCCGCCGCTCAGCACGCCGATCAGCCGGCCCGGGCTGCCCGGCCCGCCGCGGTCGGCGATGAACGGGCTGCCGCTGGTGCCCGTCCAGAACCCGGCGCACCCGATGTACAGCATGGCCGGGTCGTCCTCGTCGTGGGTGGTCTGCGTGGTGCAGGAGACGGGTTTGTTCTGCGGGTTGCGGCCGGACTCGGGGTAGCCGACCACCGTCACGTCCCGCTCGTAGCCGGAGGTCCACTCGGGTGCCGGGGCCTCCCCCGGGCCGACGGCCTGCTGGACGGTCAGGCCGTCCTCGTCCGGCTCGATGCTGAGGAAGGCGTAGTCGGCGGTGTCCTCGCCCCACTTCGTCCACCGCTCGTCCACGTGGACCGCCCGGACCTTCCACACGCCGAGCGGCTGCCTGCCCGCGCCCTCGCCCGAGAAGGCGGGCGCGAAGGACAGCTCGCCGATCTCCCGGCCGTCGTGGGCGACCTCGCCGGGCTCGCCGTTCTCCCCGGCCGGTGCCACGCAGTGCGCGGCGGTCGCGACGACGGTGCCCTTGGGGCTGTCGACGACGCTCGCCGTGCACCAGTGCTCCCCGTTCGCCATGAGCACGCCGACCCCGGGGAAGGGGTGCACGGCGCCCGCGTCCTCGTCCGTGGCCTTGACGAAGCCCACGGCGAGGGCGGCCGCCACACCGGCGACGGCCGCCGCGGAGGCTCCCCTCACGACCGCGTTCAGCGCACGCCGGGATCGGGGGTCGGTGCCGACATCACCTTGCTGATCCACTCCAGGGAGCCCTCCCTCATGCCGCGAACATACGACTTTCCGTTGTGCTCACCATCCTGGATCACCTGCAGCTCGGTGTGCACGGGGCCCCTGCCGTACTCCTTCATGAACTTCTCCTCCCTCTCGCGGCCGGTCTCGGCGGTGCCGATCTGGAAGTTGATGTAGACCTCGGGGCCGCCCGCGGAGATCAGCTTCTCGGCGAGCTTCTCCGGGTTGTTCGCGTCCATGGCCTGCTTGTTCCCGTTCCACAGCGGGGAGTCAGGGACGATGTCGACGCCGCTCGCGATGGCCGCCTTGAACCGGTCGGGGTGCTTCAGGACGTGCTTGAGCGCGCCGAAACCGCCCGAGGAGGAGCCCATGATGGCCCAGCCGTCGCGGGAGGTGAACGTGCGGAAATTGGCCTTCGTGAAAGCCGGGATGTCATCGGCCATCCAGGTGCCCATCTTGGGCTGGCCGGGGATGTCCGAGCCGTCGAAGTGGTGCTTGGTGTCGGCGTTGATCACCGGCATGACGAGGATGAAGGGCAGGCTGGTCCCCGCCTTCACCCCGTCGGTCACGGCCTGCTGCAGGCCCAGGCCCGGGCCGGTGCCCCAGTAGTTCTTGGGGTAGCCGCGGCCTCCGGGCAGGGAGATCAGGACCGGGAAGGCGCTCTTGGCGTACTTCGGGTCGTCGTACTGCTTGGGCACCCAGACCCACACGTCGCCGGTGAAACCCGACTTCGCGCCGGTCAGCGTCGTCTTGGCGATCTGGGTGCCGTCGGGCAGCCGGCTGGTGCGGACGAAGGCCGCCTTGGGCCCGGTGGGCATGCTGACCCCCGCCCGGATGTCCTGGGTCGCGGCCGATTCCTTGACCTTGTCGAAGGACATGGGATCCCCTATGTCCGAGAACAGGCCGAACTTGTACGCCGCTGCTCCACCGCCGGCGGTCAGCGCGAGCGCGAGCCCGCCGACGATCAGAAGCCTGCGCAGGCTGCGCTTGGGGCGGGGGCGGCCCGTGGTCACGGGGCCTTCCTCGACCGCGAGGCGGCCGTCGCCCTGAAGCTGGTCATGCTGCACGAAATGTCCCGTTCCTTCTCCGGCGCCCGGACGGGCGCGAGTCGGACCGATCGGTCCCCCTTACACCCGTTACAGAGGCATCAACGACCGGATGGGTTGCCTGGGACGGGCGGGACGTGGCGCGAGCCACGCCCCGCCCCGCGCATCGTGCTGCGTGCCTGGTCGGCCGGGGGGTCGACGAGGATGGCGGCCGGGGATCGACCGCGGGCCGCCCGGGGATCGGCCGGAGATCGGCCGGGGATCAGCCGGCTTCGGGCTTGGGCCCCTTGAGCACCTTGCTGATCCACTCCAGGGAGCCTTCCTTCATGCCCCGGACGTAGTGCCAGCCGTTGTGCTCGCCGTTCTGGATGTCGCGGATGGTGGTCTTGACGGGACCCTTCCCGTACTGCTGCTGGAACTTGACCATCCGGTCCTTGCCGCTCTCCTTGGTGCCGACCTGGAAGTTGATGAAGACCTCCGGACCGTTGCTGTCGATCAGCTTCTTGGCGAGCTTCTCCGGGTTGTTCGCGTCCATCTCCGCCTGGTGGCCCTTCCACAGCGGGGAGTCGGGGACGATCTCGCCACCGCTGGCGATCACGGCCTTGAACCGGTCCGGGTACTGCAGGACGGTCTTCATGCCGACGAAGGCTCCGGAGGAGGAGCCCATGAAGGCCCAGCCGTCACGGGACTTGTAGGTGCGGAAGTTGGCCTTGGCGAGGTTCGGGACGTCCTCGGCGATCCAGGTGCCCATCTTGGGCTGGCCCGGAATGTCGGAGCCGTCGTAGTAGTACTTGGCGTCCGGGTTGAGCACCGGCATGATCACGATGTACGGAAGGCTCGTGCCGGCCTGGACGCCCTCGCTGATCGTCTTCTGCAGGCCGAGGCTGCGGTCGATCCAGTAGTTGTCGGGGTAGCCGTTGCCACCGGGAAGCGCGATGAGGACCGGGAAGGCGCTCTTGGCGTACTTCGGGTCGTCGTACTGCTTCGGGGCCCAGACCCACACGCTGCCGGTGAAGCCCGACTTGGGACCGGTCAGCGTGGTCTTGGCGATGATCGTGCCGTCGTCCAGCTTGGTGGTCTGCTTGAACTCGGCCTTCGGCCCGGTCGGCATCTGCACGTCCGGGTCGCCGGACGGCGCCGCCGCCTTCGCCCCGCCCTGGGCCCCGTCGCCGGAGCCCTTGCCTGCCGCCTGGTCCTTGCCGAAGCTCACGGTGTCGCCGTTGCCGGAGAACCACTCCGCCTTCCAGGCGGCGAAACCGCCACCGCCCAGCAGCAGGACCAGCGCCAGGGTGGCACTGATCCACACCGCCTTGCGGGACCGCTTGCGGGGCGGCTCGGTGTCCCGCGGGCGTATGTGGGCGCTCGGGTCCGGGCAGGGCGGCCCGACCGGCTGCGGCTCGTAGGGGTGCTCGCGCGCCGCGCGACCCGGTGGTGGGGGCGGCTGCTGCGCGTGCGGATCCGGGTAGGGCCGACGGCCGCGCTGCTCCGCGTACGGCGGGTACCCCTGCGACTGGTCCTCGTACGGCTGGTCCCCGTACGGCGGGTACGGCGAACGCGGCTGGTCGTCGGGCCGCGGGCGCTGCGGGTACTGGTGCACGGACTTCGCTCCGAACGGTCATGGCTGCCCCCGAGCGGGACAGAAGCTGTGGGCGTCCCCCTTGGTTCTGATGTGCGAATGCAGCATTCCGTTCCAAGAACCGGCAAAAAGACGACCCGCACATCACCGCACGGGAACCGCACACCCCAAGATCACGTCCGGCCGCCGAGCACCTGCGCGCACCGCCCCAGCAGCCCGACCAGCAGTTCCCGCTCCTCCTCGGAGAACTCGGCGGCGAGCGCCCGCTCCACCGCCACGGCGGCGGCGTCCGCCTGCTCCATCACGGCCCGGCCCTCCTGCGTGAGGCGGGTCTCCAGGACGTTGCGGTGCCACTCGTGCGGGGAGCGCTCGATGAGCCCGCGCTCCTGGAGGTTCTTCAGGACGGTGGTCATGGTCGGAGGCGTCACCCCGCACAGCCGGGCCAGCGCGGCGGCGGAGATGCCCGGCTTCTCGGCGAGCCAGAGGAGGGCCGCGTACTGCGGAACCGTTACCGCAGAGGGCTTGAGCGCTGCGGTCTTCGCCGCGAGGAGCGTCTGCTCGGCGCGCTTGAGGTGCGAACCGATCCGCTCCTCGGGGGCCATGGAGGTCATCACCGCATACTAATCCCCTTGCGATGATTAGAGCTCTAACATACATTCACGCTCACACAACAAGCAGGCTTCGAACTTCGAGCGTCGAACAACCTGCCCTGCCCGGAAGCCGAAGATGAAGAAGAGGACCCTGGTGTCGAAGAAGCTCCTGTCCGCCGCCGTCCTGTCCCTGACGGCGGCACTCACCCTGACCACCGCACCGACGGCGGTGGCGCAATCGCACGGCGGCCGGATCTCCACGGCCTTCACCCTCCCCGGCGAGAAGGTCTACCCGGAGGGCATCGCCACCGACCGCCGCACCGGAGCGGTCTACGTCGGCTCGTACGCCGACGGCACCGTCTACCGGGCCCTGCCCGGCCGGGGGAGGGCCGAGGTGTTCCTGCCCGCCGGGGCCGACGGCCGCCGCACCGCCAACGGCCTGCGCGTCGACGCCCGCGGCCGCCTGTGGGTGACCGACTCCACCGCCGGGGTCACCGTGTACGACACCGGGACCGGCAGCCGCCTGGCCCGCTTCGAGGTCCCGGGGGCCGGCCCGCGCTTCGTCAACGACCTGACCATCACCCCGGACGGCACGGCGTACCTGACGGACAGCGTCCGCGCGGTGGTCTACCGGGTCACCCCGCACGAACTGGCCGCGGGCTCCGGGACGCTCACCCCCGCGTACGACCTGAGCAGCCGGCTCACTCCGGTCCCCGGGCGCACCTTCAGCCTCAACGGCATCACCTCGGACCGGGCGGGCCGGTACCTGCTCGCGGTGGACATGATCGCGGGCGACCTCCACCGCATCGACCTGCGCACGGGCGCGCTGTCACGCGTCACGCTCCAGGGCGGCGACCTGACCCACGCCGACGGCCTGGACCTCGACGGCGACGGCACCCTGCGGGTGGCCCACAACACCACCAACACCCTGACCCGGTGGCACCTGACCCCGGACGGCACCCGCGCCCGCCTGACCCGCACGCTCACGGACCCGTCCCTGCAGATCCCGACGACCCTGACCCACACCCCGGGCCGCACCCTGGTGGTCCGCTCCCAGTTCGACAAGGGCGGCCCCATGGGCGGCCCGGACACCCCGACCACCTTCACGGTCGCCGCGATCCAAGGCCTCTGACGCCCGCACCGTCACACCACGCCGGGACCGACCGACTCAGACCCCGACGCGCGACCGCGGTCGGACGCACTCCCGTACGCCGTGATCCCCCGGCGTGCCTTCGCCGGAACGGAACGGGTACGAGCCTTCACGCAACGCCGCATAGTCCTCGGCGGACAGCAGAACGGCGTCACCGTGCTCGGAGACGATCTCGACGACCTCGTGACTCTCGTTGACCTTCTTGATCAGCGGAAGGAGCCCGTTTCGGGCGGCGCAGGCAGTAACGAACATGCCCCCGACCCTTCCCCCAACCAACACCGTTTACCCCCACTCCGAAACAGCCGGAAACCGTTGCACACACCTTCGACTCGAGCCGCGGACCGCTACCGTGAAGCCATGACCGCACTGCCCGACTGGATGCGCCCGCCGCGCGCGGAAGGCTGGTTCGCGGAGGACCTGGACAGCCTCCCCGAGGCACCCCGCCACACCGAGCTCATCGACGGAGCCCTCGTCTTCATGATGTCGCCCCAGAGGTGGTGGCACGGCCACCTCGTCACCATGCTCACGGTCGCACTCATGCAGCAGGTGCCCGCCGACACCAGAGTCGGCCGCGAGATGACCATCAAGCTCGACCCGCGCAACCGTCCGGAACCGGACCTGCTGGTGACGACGGCCGATTTCGACGGCGACCGCACCTGGTTCGCACCGGAGGACGTCCAGCTCGTCGTCGAGGTCGTCTCCCCCGAGTCCGCCCACCGCGATCGCACGGTGAAACTCCGCAAGTACGCGGAGGCCGGCATCCCGCACTACTGGTGCATCGAGGACGAGGACGGGGCACCCGTCGTCCACGTCTACGAGCTCGACGAACCGACCGGCGCCTACGCGCCCGCCGGCATCTTCCGGGGCACCCTCCAGCGTCCGGTGCCCTTCGAGATCACCCTGGACCTCGACGAGCTCACACCGCCCCGTGGCAGCTGAAAGTCGGCACGGGAACGCGGAAGGGGTCGGACTCGACAGAGTCCGACCCCTTTGAGCTGCACGTTCAACCTGTCAGCCCCGATGGAACACGCGCGTCGTCACACGTTGAAGCGGAATTCGACCACGTCGCCGTCCTGCATGACGTATTCCTTGCCCTCCATGCGGGCCTTGCCGGCGGCGCGGGCCTCGGCGACCGAGCCGCAGTCGACCAGGTCGGCGAAGTGGATGACCTCGGCCTTGATGAAGCCCTTCTGGAAGTCGGTGTGGATGACACCGGCCGCCTCGGGGGCCGTGGCGCCCTTCTTGATGGTCCAGGCGCGGGCTTCCTTCGGGCCGGCCGTGAGGTACGTCTGCAGGCCCAGGGTGTCGAAGCCGACGCGGGCCAGGGTGGCCAGGCCGGGCTCCTCGGCGCCGACGGACTGGAGGAGCTCCATGGCGTCGGCCTCGTCGAGCTCGGCGAGGTCCGCCTCCAGCTTGGCGTTCAGGAAGATCGCCTCGGCCGGGGCGACCAGGGTGCGCTGCTCGGCCTTGAAGGCGTCGTCCGTCAGCTCGTCCTCGTCGACGTTGAAGACGTAGAGGAACGGCTTCGTCGTGAGGAGGTGCAGGTCGTGCAGGAGCTCGGCCTTCTCGGAGCCCTGGACGATGCCCTGGGAGAAGAGGGTGTCGCCCTTCTCCAGGATCTCCTTGGCCGCCTCGACGGCCGCGACCTTCGGGGCCACGTCCTTCTTGATGCGGGCTTCCTTGGCCAGGCGCGGCAGGACCTTCTCGATGGTCTGCAGGTCGGCGAGGATCAGCTCGGTGTTGATCGTCTCGATGTCGTCCTTGGGCGAGACCTTGCCGTCGACGTGGACGACGTTCTCGTCCTTGAAGGCACGGATGACCTGGCAGATCGCGTCGGACTCGCGGATGTTCGCGAGGAACTTGTTGCCCAGGCCCTCGCCCTCGCTCGCGCCGCGCACGATGCCGGCGATGTCGACGAAGTCGACGGTCGCCGGGAGGACGCGCTGCGAATTGAAGACCTCGGCGAGCTTGGCGAGGCGCTCGTCCGGGACACCGACGACGCCGACGTTCGGCTCGATGGTGGCGAACGGGTAGTTGGCCGCCAGTACGTCGTTCTTGGTCAGGGCGTTGAACAGGGTCGACTTGCCGACATTCGGCAGGCCGACGATTCCGATCGTGAGCGACACGTTGGCGACTTCCCGTAGCTGGAGGGGGCGGCGGCCCGGGAGCGGGCCACCGGACAGTTTACTTTCCGATGAGCGGGTCGCGTTGTACGCGTGTCCCCACGTCGATAGCGGACCCCGCCCGCCTAGCTTTGGGGGGTGGAGCACTACAGGACGCGCCCGGCCCCTCACCACCCGCAGCGGCAGCAGCCCCGGCGTCCCGGCGGTGTGCCCGCCCAGGGCGGCGGCGGGCGGCCCCGGCCGGCCGCCGTGCGCAGGCTGCCGCGACCACGGCTGACCGGGCTCGGCGGCGGGCTGTTCGCGTGCGTGGCCATGACGCTCGTCGCCGGGTTCGTCTGGCTGCTGTTCGACGGCTCGCAGTTCGTGTACGGGCTGCTGTTCGTGCCCGTCGCGGCCGCGACCGCGCTGTGGGTGCGGCCCGCCGACCTCGTCACCGCGCCGATCGCCGTGCCGATCGCCTTCGCCGTCGGGGTCTGGCCGATCTCCGGCGACTCGGGCGGGTTCGGCGCGCAGGTCATGGGCCTGGTGTCGGCCCTGTCGCTGCACGCCGGCTGGCTGTACGGGGGGACGCTGCTGGCCGCGCTGATCGTCATCGTGCGCAAGGCCGCGCTGATCGGCAGGCGCCGCCTGCCCCGCCGGGCGACACCCTCCTAGGAGCTGCGGTCCGGCCCTGGGCGCTGCGGCCCCTGGGCGCTGCGGCCCGCCGCCGACCGCACTCCCGCCTCCGCATCCTTCCCCACCGCGGCCTCCGCCTCCGCCGCCGACCCCGCGGCCGCCGCCATCGCCGCGCCCACGATCCCCGCGTTGTTCTGGAGCTTCGCCGGGACGATCTCCGCCCGGATGCCGTCGATCAGCGGCAGGAACTTCTCCGGTTTGCGGCTGACGCCGCCGCCCAGGATGAACAGGTCCGGCGAGAACAGCATCTCCACGTGGGCGAGGTACTTCTGGAGCCGCCGCGCCCAGCGCTCCCAGGTGAGGTCCTCGTCCTCCTTGGCCCGGACCGACGCCCGCTTCTCCGCGTCGTGGCCCTTCAGCTCCAGGTGCCCGAGCTCCGAGTTGGGGACGAGCCGCCCGTCCGTGAAGACGGCGCTGCCGATGCCGGTGCCGAGGGTCAGCAGGATGACGGTGCCGCCGCGGCCGCGGCCGGCGCCGTGCGTCATTTCGGCGATCCCGGCGGCGTCGGCGTCGTTGAGGACGGTGACGTGCCGGCCGTCGAGCCGCTGCGCGAGCAGGCCGGCGGTGTCGACGCCGATCCACGACGGGTCCATGTTGGCCGCCGTGCGGGTGACGCCACCGGTGACGACGCCGGGGAACGTCACCCCGATCGGACCGTCCCAGCCGAAGTGGCGGACCACCTCGACGACGCAGCCGGCCACCCCGTCGGGGGTGGCCGGCTGCGGTGTCAGTACCTTGTGGCGCTCCTGGGCCAGGCCGCCGCGGTCCAGGTCCACGGGCGCGCCCTTGATCCCGGTGCCGCCGATGTCCACGCCGAAGATGTGCATGGACTCACCGTACGGAAAGGGTTACTCGTCGGCGACCAGTGCGTCGGCTTCCGTGCGCAGATCGCGCCGCAGTTCCTTCGGCAGGGAGAAGGTGATGGACTCCTCGGCCGTCTTGACGATCTCCACGTCGGCGAAGCCGCGCTCGGACAGCCAATCGAGCACCTCCTCGACGAGCACCTCCGGCACCGAGGCGCCCGAGGTCAGGCCGACGGTGGTGACGCCCTCCAGCCAGGCCTCGTCGATCTCGCTGGCGAAGTCGACCAGGTGCGCGGCGCGCGCGCCCGCGTCGAGGGCGACCTCGACCAGGCGGATGGAGTTCGAGGAGTTCTTGGAGCCGACGACGATGACCAGGTCCGCGTCGGCACCCATCGCCTTGACGGCCGCCTGCCGGTTGGAGGTGGCGTAGCAGATGTCGTCGCTCGGCGGGGAGACCAGCAGCGGGAACTTGGTCTTCAGCGCGTCGACGGTCTCCATGGTCTCGTCGACCGAGAGGGTGGTCTGGGAGAGCCAGACGACCTTGGACTCGTCGCGGACGGTGACCTTGTCGACGTCGTCCGGGCCGTCGACGATCGTGATGTGGTCCGGGGCCTCGCCGGAGGTGCCGATGACCTCCTCGTGGCCCTCGTGGCCGATCAGGAGGATGTCGAAGTCCTCCTTCGCGTACCGGATGGCCTCCTTGTGGACCTTGGTGACGAGCGGGCAGGTCGCGTCGATCGTCGCGAGCTTGCCGCGCGCCGCCTCCTCGTGCACGACCGGGGCCACGCCGTGGGCGGAGAACATGACGATGTTGCCCGGGGGGACCTCCTCCGTCTTCTCGACGAAGACGGCGCCCTTCTTCTGCAGCGTCTGGACGACGTACTTGTTGTGCACGATCTCGTGCCGGACGTAGACCGGCGCACCGTACTGCTCGAGGGCCTTCTCGACAGCGATCACGGCTCGGTCGACGCCCGCGCAGTAGCCGCGGGGAGCGGCGAGCAGGACGCGGCGGGTAGCGGGACCAGGGGCGGCGGCAGCACTCATGCGGTCCATCGTACGGGGGCCGCGGCGGGGCCGTACGCCGCCCGTTCGGGCCGGCCGCCAGGGCCGTGTCGTGCGTCCGCTCCGGGTGTCCCCCGCGGGGATGATGGCGTCCGTGACGGATTCCGGTTCCGGCCCGGCCACGGTGCCTCCGCGGCGGCCCGGGGCCGCCTCCCTCGCCCGGAGCCTCGGCTTCCGGGACCTGGTCGTGTACGGGCTGCTGTTCATCGCCCCCATGGCCCCGGTCGGGGTCTTCGGCACCCTCGACGCCCGCTCGCACGGGGCGCCGGCCCTGGTGTACCTGGTCGCGACGGCCGCGATGGCCTGCACCGCGTCCAGTTACGCGCAGATGGTCCGGGTGGCCCCGCAGGCCGGGTCGGTGTTCACGTACGCCCGCAAGGGGCTCGGCGAGGGGGCCGGGCTGGTGGCGGGCTGGATGGCGCTGCTGGACTACCTGCTGGTGCCGGCGGTCGCGTATCTGTTCTCGGGGATCGCCATGCATGCGCTGGTCCCGTCGGTGTCCCGGTGGGTGTGGACGGCGCTGGCCGTGCTGGTGACCACCGCCCTGAACCTGTGGGGCGTACGGGTGGCGGCGCGCGTCGGCTTCGTGGTGCTGGCCGCGGAGGTCGTGGTGCTGCTGGTGTTCCTGGTGGCTGCGGTGACCGTGCTGGTACGGGACGGGGCGCAGCGCGGCTGGTTGTCGCCGCTGGCCGGGGACGGCTCGCCCGGTTTCACGGCCGGGGCGGTGCTGGGCGCGGTGTCGGTGGCGGTGCTGTCGTACCTCGGTTTCGACGCGATCGCCTCCTTCGCGGAGGAGGCGACGGGGGGCTCGGAGCGGGTGGCGCGGGCGCTGCTGTTCTGCCTGGCGCTGGCCGGGGTGCTGTTCGTGGCGCAGAGCTGGCTGGCGGCGCTGCTGATGCCGGTGTCCGCGGCGGAGCTGGCGGCGGACCCGGAGCTCCAGGGCCCGGCCTTCTACACGGCGGTGGAGTCCTCCGTCGGGGCCTGGCTGCACGACCTGGTGGCGGTGAGCAAGGCGGTCGGGGCGGCCTTCGCGGCGCTGGCGGGGCAGGCGGCGGCGGGCCGGCTCGTCTTCGCGATGGCCCGGGAGCGGCGGCTGCCGGGGGCGCTGGCCCGCGCCTCGGGCGGCACCCCGCGGCCGGCGCTGCTGGTGGCGGCGGTGGTCACGCTGGTGGCGGCGGTGGGGGCGGCCCGGCGCGCCGACGGCCTCGACCACCTGGTCTCGGTGGTGGACATCGGGGCGCTGACGGCGTTCACGCTGCTGCACGCCTCGGTCGTCGGCTGGTTCGTCGTACGCCGGGCGGGGGGCCCGCCCCACTGGGGGAAGCACCTGCTGGTGCCGGTGGTGGGCGCGGCCGTGACGGTCGCGGTGATCGCCCGGGCGTCCGGGGCGGCCCAGGTGGTGGGGGCGGTGTGGCTGGTGGTGGGCCTGGGGGTGCTGGTGGCCCAGCGGGGCGGCCGCGGGGGAGGCGGCCGGAGCGGTCACGGTCACCGGGAAGGCGACGGGGAAGGCGGCCGCGGGGGCGGTCATCGGGGCGGCCCCGCAGACGCTGTCGGTCCCGGCGGATAGCCTGCCTGCATGGGTCTGAATACGTCGGCCGACGCGCCGCTGCCGGTCGGTCAGGTGTCCCGGCTCATCGGGGGCTGGATCGACCGGCTCGGCCAGGTCTGGGTGGAGGGGCAGATCACGCAGCTCTCGCGGCGGCCGGGGGCGGGGGTGGTCTTCCTGACGCTGCGCGACCCCTCGCACGACGTCTCGCTGTCCGTGACCTGCTTCCGGCAGGTCTTCGAGGAGGTCGCGGACGCCGTCACGGAGGGCTCCCGGGTGGTCGTGCTGGCCAAGCCCGAGTGGTACGCCCCGCGCGGCCAGCTCTCCCTGCGGGCCACCGAGATACGGCCCGTCGGCATCGGCGAACTGCTGGCCCGGCTGGAGCGGCTCAAGCGGTCGCTGGCCGCCGAGGGGCTGTTCGCCCTGGACCGCAAGAAGCCGCTGCCGTTCCTGCCGCAGCTGATCGGGCTGGTGGTGGGGCGGGCCTCGGCGGCCGAGCGGGACGTGCTGGAGAACGCCCGGCGGCGCTGGCCGGCGGTCCGCTTCGAGGTGCGCAACGTCGCCGTGCAGGGGGTCCACGCGGTGCCCCAGGTGATCCAGGCGGTCAAGGAGCTCGACGACCTCGCCGAGGTCGACGTGATCATCGTGGCGCGCGGCGGCGGCAGCGTGGAGGACCTGCTGCCGTTCTCCGACGAGGAGGTCGTCCGCGCGGTCGCGGCGGCCCGTACGCCGGTGGTGTCCGCGATCGGGCACGAGCCGGACTCGCCGTTGCTGGACCTGGTCGCCGACCTGCGCGCCTCCACCCCGACGGACGCCGCGAAGAAGGTGGTGCCGGACGTCGGCGAGGAGCTGGACCGGGTGCGCCAGTTCCAGGAGCGGGGGCTGCGCGCGGTGCGCGCCCTGCTCGACCGCGAGGAGCGGGGGCTCGCCCACGCGCTGGCGCGGCCGGTGTTCGTCCATCCGCAGCGGATGGTGGAGACCAGGGAGGACGAGCTCCAGGCCCTGCTGGGGCGCAGCCGGCGCACGCTGGGGCACCTGCTGGACCGGGCGGACTCGGAGCTCGCGCACACCCTGGCCCGGGTGGTCGCGCTGTCGCCGGCGGCGACGTTGGAGCGCGGGTACGCGGTCCTGCAGCGGGCGGACGGGCACGTGGTGCGCTCGCCGCAGGAGGTGGCTGCGGACGAGGTGCTGCGGGCCCGGGTCGCCGAGGGCGAGTTCTCCGTACGCGTCTCGGAGCACGCGGAGCACTCGGAGCCGGGCCCGGAGTGACCACGGGAGGGCCCGCCGGCGGCCCTCCCGAGCGGCGCACGAGCGGCGCACGAGCGTCCCTCGAAGCGGACATGACACATTTTTCCCGCGTACTGGCGGGTACGACACCGGAGGCGGTGCAGGAATGACGGAAGCCGATACCTCGTTGGGGTACGAGCAGGCCCGCGACGAGCTCATCGAGGTCGTCCGCAAGCTGGAGGCCGGCGGCACCTCCCTGGAGGAGTCGCTCGCGCTCTGGGAGCGGGGCGAGGAGCTCGCGAAGGTCTGCCGGCACTGGCTGGAGGGCGCCCGCGCCCGCCTGGACTCGGCGCTCGCGGCCCGCGAGGCGGAGGGCGGGGGGCGGGGGGACCACGGGGAGTGACCCGCGGGGAGTGATCCGCGCCACTCGCGGCCAGATTTAGTTGAAAGTTCGACTAATTTGGCCGTAAAGTCGGTGGCGACGCTTCACCTCCGTATGGAAGAAGGCTTTCCGATGTCCCTCGTTCTCGACTCCGCCGCCCAGGACCTGTTGTTCCGCGAGGCCCGCACCACCAGCGCGTTCTCGGACGAGCCGGTGACCGAGGAGCAGGTACAGGCGATCTACGAACTGGTCAAGTACGGCCCCACCGCCTTCAACTCGACCCCCCTGCGCGTGACCCTGGTCCGCTCCCCCGAGGCCCGCCAGCGCCTGGTGGAGCTGATGGACGAGGGCAACCAGGCCAAGACCGCCGCCGCGCCCCTCGTGGCGATCCTCTCCGCGGACAACGAGTTCCACGAGGAGCTGCCCACCCTGCTGCCGCACTTCCCGCAGGCCAAGGACGTCTTCTTCAGCGAGCGCCCGACCCGCGAGCGGGCCGCGCTGATGAACTCCGCCATGCAGGCCGCGTACTTCATCGTCGGCGTCCGCGCCGCCGGCCTGGCCGCCGGCCCGATGGGCGGCTTCGATTACGTCGGCATCCAGAAGGAGTTCCTGGACGACGACCACACCCCGCTGATGGTCGTCAACCTCGGCAAGGCCGAGGGCGAGGTCCCGCACCCCCGCGGCCCGCGCCTGACCGCCGACGAGGTCATCACCACCGTCTGAGCCGGCCGAGCCGTCCGCCGGACGGGCGACCGACCACGCGCGAAAGGCCGTGGGGGCCGGGGGGGGGCGGGGGGGGAGGGACTTTCGTTGTCCTTGGGGTGGGCGGGGCGTGTAAGGGGCCGCGTTGATACGCGCGAATCCTCCGAGGGCCCGAAAC
>NZ_JBVHVT010000024.1:31791-102360 GCF_055564695.1 Streptomyces sp. NPDC029014 | reverse complement strand
TGCCGCAGTGGATCGCCGCCGACTGGCCGTTCGAGCAGCCGCGCTTCCTCGGCCGTGAGATCTCCTGGTCGGACTGGCTCGCCCTGCCGCAGCATTCCGACACGTAAGTGGTTGTCGCCCGTACCGATCTCGAAGGCTGTCGGTCGAACGGGAGTCTCGATCGGGTGACTGCGGCGGTTTCCGCGCGTGGCGGCAGGGCTTCCTGGTAGCCCGGGGTGCGATCCCATTCCGAGTGGTTCCGGGAGGCCCTGTTGTCTTTGTTGTACGTGCCCGGGCAGCGTTGACTTCAACTCGCCCGCCGTGTCGTGCGATTGCCTCGCGCATGTGGACGGCGACGCGGCCGACCCTCCGGACCGGGTGCGCCGGTATCCGTCGGACATGACGGACGCGGAGTGGGCGGCCGTCCGCTGGGGTGTGGGGCCTCGGGGCGGCGTGTTCGGGCGGCGGTCTGTGATCAGGGTTGAACGAGACGTCTCGTCTCGTTATGGTGCTGGGCATGACCTCACCCAAGGCCGCACACATCACCATGTTCTCGATCGCCGCCCACGGGCACGTGAACCCCAGCATCGAAGTGATCCGCGAGCTCGTCGCCCGCGGGCACCGTGTCAGCTACGCCATCCCGGCCTCCTTCGCCGAGAAGGTCGCCGCGACCGGCGCCACGCCGGTCGTGTGGTCCTCGACCCTGCCCACCGACGACGAGCCCGAGGCCTGGGGCACCGAGCTCATCGACCATCTCGAGCCGTTCCTCGAGGACGCCGTGCAGGCGCTCCCGCAGCTCGCCGGCGCCTTCGAAGGGGACGAACCCGATCTCGTGCTGCACGACATCACCGCCTATCCGGCGCGCGTCCTGGCCCACCGGTGGGGAGTGCCCGCCGTGTCGCTGTCGCCGAACCTCGTGGCCTGGGAGGGGTACGAGGAGGAGGTCGCCGCGCCGATGACGGCCGGGCTGCGGGCCTCCGAGCGCGGGCGCGCGTACTACGCCCGGTTCGCCGGGTGGCTCGCCGAGAACGGGATCGAGGACGATCCGGACCGGTTCGTCGGGCGGCCGCAGCGCAGCATCGTGCTGATCCCGCGGGTCCTGCAGCCCCATGCCGATCGGGTCGACCCGGACGTGTACACGTTCGTCGGGGCCTGTGAGCGCGCGGCCGAGGGCGTGTGGGAGCGGCCCGCCGGGGTGGAGAAGGTGCTCCTCGTGTCGCTCGGGTCCGCCTTCACCAAGCAGCCCGCCTTCTACCGGGCGTGCATCGAGGCGTTCGGGGGACTGCCCGGCTGGCACGTCGTGCTGCAGATCGGCCGGTTCACGGACGTCGGGGAGCTGGGGGAGGTGCCGGCGAACGTGGAGGTGCACCGATGGGTTCCGCAGCTGGACGTGCTGAAGAAGGCCGACGCCTTCATCACGCACGCCGGGGCCGGGGGCAGCCAGGAGGGGCTGGCGACGGGGACGCCGATGGTCGCCGTGCCGCAGGCCGTCGACCAGTTCGGGAACGCCGACGTGCTGCAGGCGCTGGGCGTCGCCCGGCACCTGCCCATGGAGGAGGCGAACGCCCGTACGCTGCGGGAAGCCGTCGAGGCGCTGGTCGCCGACCCCGAAGTCGCCCGGCGGGCCGCCGAGATCCGGGCGGAGATGGCCCGCGAGGGGGGCACGCAGCGGGCCGCCGACCTCGTCGAGGCTATGGTTCGGGCATGACCACATACGCGGCCCTGCTGCGCGGCATCAACGTCGGCGGGAAGAAGGTTCCGATGGCCGAGCTGCGCGAGGTGCTCGAAGGCCTCGGCTACGAGGACGTGCGGACCTACCTGCAGAGCGGCAACGCCGTCTTCGGCGGCCGGGACGCCGCTCCGGGAGTGCTGGCCGCGGAGATCGAGCGGGGCATCGAGGAGCGGTTCGGGTTCTCCGTGGCCTGCCTCGTGGTGGACGGCCCGTATCTGGAGTCCGTGGTGGAGGGGTGTCCTTATCCTGCTTCCGAGCTGGAAGGGAAGCAGCTGCACGCCACCTTCCTCTCGGCGCAGCCCGACGAGGGGCGGTTCGCCGCCATCGACCGGAAGGCCTTCCTGCCGGAGGAGTTCAGTGTGGGCGAGAAGGTCGTCTACCTGTACGCCCCCGACGGGCTGGGAAGGTCCAAACTGGCCGAGGCGGTGTTCCGGCCGGCGGTGTTCAAAGGCATCGACGCCACCACCCGGAACTGGAACACCGTCGTGAAGCTCGTCGAGATGACCCGCTAGCCCCAGTCGGTCCGGGCATCCCCGGGCCGGAACACGCGGCCCACCACGGCCCGCCCCCGGCGGCCGCACCGGCCGCCGCATGTGCCAGGCTCCGCACATGCGCTACATCATCATCGGCGCCGGAGCGATCGGCGCGACGATCGGCGGCCGGCTCGCCGAGGCAGGCAACGAGGTCGTCCTCGCCGCGCGGGGCGCGCACGCCCGGGCCCTGCAGGCGGACGGGCTGCGGCTGACCACGGCCGACGGGACCCGGGTCCACCGGCTGCCCGTCGTCGAGGGTCCGGCGGAACTCGGCGAACTGCGGCCCGACGACGTCCTGCTGCTGGCGGTGAAGACACAGGACGCCGTAGCCGCCCTCGACACCTGGGGCGCCGCGGAAGTCGCGGGCGGCGGGACCGCCGCCCAGCGGCTGCCGGTGCTGTGCGCACAGAACGGCGTCGAGAGCGAACGCCTCGCCCTGCGCCGCTTCGCGCGGGTGTACGGGGTCTGCGTGTGGCTGCCGGCCACCTTCCTGGAGCCGGGTGTCGTGAGCGCCCTCGGCGCACCCCGGACCGGCATCCTGCACATCGGCCTGGCCGTCGGCGGTGCGGACGCGCGGGCCCGGCGGATCGCCGTCGACCTGGCCGACGCAGGCTTCGACGCGCCGGTCGTCGGGGACGTGATGCGGTGGAAGCACGCGAAGCTGCTGGGCAACCTCGGCAACGCGATCCAGGCCACCACCGGGCCCGAGCCCGACCCCGCCAAGGCGGCGCTGTACCGGCGGGCCCGCCGGGAGGGCACGGCCGTCCTCGTGGCGGCCGGCATCGGCTACGCCTCGGAGGCGGAGGAGACCGCGGCCTGGGAGGGCCGGGCCGTGCAGCCGGCGGTGCTGCGGGGCGGGTCGTCCTGGCAGAGCCTGCAACGCCGGACCGGGTCCATCGAGGCCGACTACCTCAACGGGGAGGTGTGCCTGCTGGGGCGGCTGCACGGGGTGCCGACGCCGGTGAACGAGGTGCTGCGGCACGCGGCGAACATCTTCGCCCGCGAGGGCATCGCGCCGGGCTCGATGTCCATCGCCGACCTCACGGCCCTGGCCGACGAAGCCACGGCCCGCACCTAGCCACCGCTCCCGGGGACCCGCCCCCGTACCCCCGACGCCTCGATCGCCGGCGGGGCCGGATCGTGCCCCGGGGTCGTGGTTTCGGGGCTCCGCCCCGGACCCCGCGCCTCAAGCGCCGGCGAGGCTGGATTGTGCCGACGGGGCTCGATCGTGCCCGCGGGGATGGACAATCCAGCCCGCGCGGCGTTTGAGCGCACCGGGCGCGTAGCGCCCGGACCCCCAGCCCCGCCGGCGTTTGAGGCGAAGGGGGTCCGGGGCGGAGCCCCGGTTTCGGGAAGGGGCGGGGCTGGGGAACGGCTCCGCGCAGCAGGACCCGGTGCTGCGGCTCGGCCCAGCGGAACTTGGCTGCGGTTTGCGACCGCCGGAGGTCGGCGCGGGGCGGCGTCAGGCCGAGAGGGCGCTGGGCGGCGTCAGGGGCGGCGTCGGGGCGAGAGGGCGCGGGGCGGCGTCGGGGCGGGGCCGTGTCAGGCCGTGAGGGGGGTGTGGTGGCGGGCGGCGGGAGCCACGGCGGCGGCGTCGTACCGGCGCAGCAGGAGCCGGGCCACCTGCGGGGCGGCGCCCAGCACCCCGGCCACCGCGTCCGCCCCGGCCTCCCGCGCCCCGGCGGCGATCCGGTCCGGCAGCCGCCCGGGGGCGATGACGTAGGACGCCACCGCGACGCGGCGGACGCCCTCGGCCCGCAGGGCCCGTACGGCGTCCTCCGTACGGGGCAGAGCGGCGGAGGCGAACGCAGGCCGCACGGCGCACCAACCGGTGTGCCGCCACTCCCGCGCGGTTTCAGCGATCACTGCGATCGCCTCCGGGTCCGATGAGCCGGCGGACGCGAGCACCACACCGGTGGTGGCCCGGTCCGCCGGGGTGATGCCCGCCTCCCGCAGCCGTAGTTCCAGCGCCGCCGTCAGCAGCGGGTCGGGGCCGAGGACGTCGGCGACGCGGACGGTCAGGCCCGGCAGCCGGACGAGGGCCTCGGCGAGCACCGCGGGGACGTCCGCCTTCGCATGGAAGGCGCGGGTGAGCAGCAGCGGCAGCGCGACCACGTCGTGGACGCCGTCGGCGTGCAGGGCGGACAGGACCTGCTCGACCCGGGGGGCGTTGAAGTCGAGGAAGGCCGTCTCCACCCGCAGGCCCGGCCGCAGCGCCCGTGCGCGCCGGGTGAGGGCGTGCACGGTCGCCGCGTGCCGCGGGTCGCGGCTGCCGTGGGCGATGACGAGGAGGACGGGGGAGGGGGACACGGCGATCAGCTCCGGGTCAGCAGGCCGCGGCTGCGCAGCACCCACCGCTCGACCGGACTGAAGATCAGCAGGTCGATGGCGATGCCGACGACGAGGATGAGGATGATCGCGAGGAAGACGCCGGGCAGGTCGATGTTGTTGCGGCCGTTCTCCAGCAGCTGGCCCAGTCCCAGACCGAGGTCGGGGGAGGAGGCGATGATCTCGGCGGCCATGAGGGACCGCCAGGAGAACGCCCAGCCCTGCTTGAGGCCGGCGAGGTAGCCGGGCAGCGCGGCCGGCATGACCACGTGCCACACGCCCTTGACGCCCGTCGCGCCGAGGGTGCGGCCGGCCCGCAGGAACAGCGGCGGCACCTGGTCGACACCGGAGACGAGGCCGTTGGCGATGGAGGGGACGGCACCCAGCAGGATCACCGTGAACATCATGGCGTCGTTGAGGCCGAACCAGAGGACGGCCGGGGGCACCCACGCCACCGACGGCAGGGACTGCAGGCCCGACAGGATCGGGCCGAGCGCCGCCCGGACCGCCTTGACCCGGGCGACCAGCAGGCCGAGGGGGGTGCCGATGGCCAGGGCCAGCAGGAAGCCGAGCAGGCCGCGGGAGACGGAGGTCCATATGACCTCGAACAGGGTGCCCTTGAGCCACATGTCGGCCAGGCTGGCCCACACCGCGGACAGCGGTGGCAGCTTGCTCTCCTCGGTGACGCCCGCGGTCACGAGGAGCTGCCAGACGGCGAGGACGAGGGCGACGGCGAGGACCGGCGGGAGGACCTTCTTGAGGAGGACTTCGCGGACCGGGGTGCGGCGGACCTCGACGGCGTCGAGCGCGTCGAGGCCGGCCTCCAGGCCTGCGAGGTCGTCCGTCTTCGCCTTCGTTTCAGTGCTGGCCATGGCGGCGGATCTCCCCACGCAGGTGTTCGGTGATCTCCAGGGACAGTTCCGCGACGTCCGCGTCCTCGATGCGGCGCGGCTGCGGGATGTCGACGGCCCATTCCTTCGCGACCCGGCCGGGCCGGGACGAGAGCAGGACCACGCGCTGGGCGAGGCGTACGGCCTCGCGCACGTTGTGGGTGACGAAGAGGACCGACAGGTCGGTCTCCTGCCAGATGCGGGTGAGCTCGCCGTGCAGCACGTCACGGGTGATGGCGTCGAGCGCGGCGAACGGTTCGTCCATCAGCAGCAGCCGGCTGTCCTGGGCGAGGGCGCGCGCCAGGGCGACGCGCTGGCGCATGCCGCCGGACAGTTCGTGGACGCGCTTGCCGTACGCCCCGCCGAGCCGGACCAGCTCCAGCAGCCGCTCGGCCTCCGCCTTGCGGTCGGACTTGGGCACGCCGCGCAGCCGCAGGGCGAGTTCGATGTTCTTGCCCGCGGTCAGCCACGGGAAGAGGGCGTGTTCCTGGAACATCAGGGCGGGGCGGCCGGCGGTCTCGATGCTGCCCGCGGTGGGCCGGTCGAGGCCGGCGACCAGGTTGAGCAGGGTGGACTTGCCGCAGCCCGAGGCCCCCAGGATGGTGACGAATTCGCCGGGAGCGACATCGAGGCTGATGTCGTCCAGGACGAGCTGCGATCCGGCCGGGCCGGTGAAGGACTTCGAGACGTGCTCGATCCGGGCGGCGGGGGCGGCCGTCGCGACGGCGCCCTCGGCGGCCTTGGCAAGCGTGGTGGCCATGGTCGTCACCTCCTGGGGGTTGTTCGTGCGGACTTACTTCGCGCCGAGGCCGGCGTCGGCGGCCTCGGGCTTGCCGGCTTCCTTCAGCACCTTGTTCAGGAGCGTCAGGTCGTAGATGCCGGTCAGGTCGGGCTGTTCGATGAGCCTGGCCTTGACGGCGTAGTCGGCCTGCGCCTTGAGGGTGGCGGCCAGCGGGTCGTCGGTGACGAGGATGCTCTTCCAGGCCGGGTCGATGACGCCCGCGTCCAGCTCCTTGCCGGTTTCCTTCTTCAGGGCGGCGTTCGCGGAGGCCTTGGCCTTGTCCGGGTTGGCGTTGATCCACTCGTTGGTCTTCACCGTGCCCTTGAGGACCGCCTCGACGACGTCGGGGTGCTCCTTGAGGAACTTCTGCGACACGATGACGTTCGTGATGACGAACTTCTTGTCGGGCCACAGGTCGGTCTCGTCGAGGAGGACCGAGGCGCCGTCGGCGACCAGCTTGGAGGCGGTCGGTTCGGGCACCCACGCCCCGTCGATGGAGCCCTGCTTGAAGGCGTCCGGGGTGACCTTGTTGTCGGTGCGGACGACGGAGACGTCGCCCTTGCCGGACTCGGGGTCGACCTTCCAGCCCTTCTGGGCGATCCAGTTGAGGAAGGCGACGTCCTGGGTGTTGCCCTTCTGCGGGGTGGCGATCCGCTTGCCCCTGAGCTCGTCCAGGCTCTTGATCTTCTCCGGGTTCACGACGAGCTTGACGCCGCCGGAGGCGGAGCCGGAGACGATCCGCAGGTTCTGGCCCTTGGACTTGACGTAGCCGTTGATGGCCGGCGAGGGGCCGATGAAGCCGATGTCGAGGGAGCCGCCGTTGAGGGCCTCGATCTCGGACGGGCCGGCGTTGAAGGCCTGCGGCTTGATCGCGGTGCCGCCCAGCTCCTTCGCGATCAGGCCTTCCTGGAGGCCGACCAGGGCGGTGGCGTGCGTCAGGTTCGGGAAGTAGCCGATGCGGACCTCGGACGCGGACAGCTTGCGGCCGGTGTCGGCCGCGGCGCCCGCCTTCGTGTCGTCGGTCTTCTCCGCCTGGGAGCCGTAGCCGCACGAGGCGAGCGCGCCGATCAGGAGCGGGAGGGCGGCTGCGGCGGCGAGGCCGCGGCGCAGGGTCTTGCCGGTGGTGCGGTGGGTGGCAGGCACGGGAGGACTTCCTCTCGTGACGTCGTCGTCATGACGCACGTCTTCGTCTGTGGAGCGAGGTCGGGTCGAGCGCGTGGTGCTCGTGGGCGGTGCGGGTGCGCCGGCAGGATGCCGACGGCGATGCGGTCATCGCACACATCGCGCCACCCCTCCCTGACCGCTGCCGAGGGCGCCGCTGCCGATGCGGCCGCCCTCCTTGGCGAAGGTCGCGAAGACGTCGCTGTCCATGGTGTCCATGGTGTCCATGGGTTAGAAGTCCCACCCTTCGTCGTCGTCGGCGGGGGCGCCGGCCTCGGCGGCGCGGGACGCGAAGGACTCTCCGGCCATGCCCGCCGCGAGGGTGGTGCCGTCGGCCGGGTCGATGAGCAGGAACGATCCGGTGCGGCGCGAGTCGGCGTACGCGTCGAGCGCGAGCGGCTCGGCGGTGCGCACGACGACGCGGCCGATGTCGTTGGCCACCAGCTGCCCCGGGGCGGGGTGCTGGGACAGGTCGTCCAGCGTCAGACGGGACGGGATCTCCTTCACGATCGCCTTGACCGTGCGGGTCGTGTGCTTGAGGAGCACCCGCGCGCCCACCGCCAGCGGCTGGTCGGCGACGTGGCAGACGGTCGCGACGACGTCCTGCGTGGTGGCGGGGGCCGCGGCGGCCGGCGCGATCAGGTCGCCGCGGGAGATGTCGATGTCGTCCTTCAGGCGGAGCGTCACCGACTGCGGGGCCCAGGCGATGTCGACGCTCCGACCGAGCGCGTCGATGCCCTCGATGACCGAGGTGCGGCCCGACGGCAGGACGGTCACCGGCTCGCCGACGCGCAGCACGCCGGAGGCGATCTGGCCGGCGTAGCCCCGGTAGTCGGGGTGTTCGGCGGTCTGCGGGCGGATCACGTACTGCACCGGGAAGCGTGCCGGGCAGGCGGCCAGGTCGTGGCTGACCGGGACGGTCTCCAGGTGCTCCAGCACCGTCGGGCCGCCGTACCAGTCCATGGTGGCGCTGGGCTCGACGACGTTGTCGCCGGCCAGGGCCGAGATCGGGATCGCGGTGATCTCCGGGACGCCCAGCTCGGAGGCGTACGCGGTGAACTCCTCGGCGATCTCCGCGAAGACGGCCTCCTCGTACCCGACCAGGTCCATCTTGTTCACGGCCAGGACCACGTGCGGGACGCGGAGCAGGGCGGCGACGGCCGCGTGCCGGCGGGTCTGCTCGACGACGCCGTTGCGGGCGTCGACCAGGACCAGCGCGAGGTCGGCCGTCGAGGCGCCGGTGACCATGTTCCGGGTGTACTGCACGTGCCCGGGGGTGTCCGCGAGGATGAACCGGCGGCGGGCGGTGGCGAAGTAGCGGTAGGCGACGTCGATGGTGATGCCCTGCTCGCGCTCGGCCCGCAGGCCGTCGGTGAGCAGCGCCAGGTCCGGGGCGCTCTGCCCGCGGTCGGCGGAGACCCGCTCCACGGCCTCCAGCTGGTCCTCCAGGACCGACTTCGAGTCGTGCAGCAGCCGCCCCACGAGGGTGGACTTGCCGTCGTCGACGGAACCCGCGGTGGCGAAGCGCAGCAGCGTCGTCGCGCTCAGCTGCTCGGTGGTGCTGGTCATCGTTAGAAGTACCCTTCGCGCTTGCGGTCTTCCATCGCGGCCTCGGACAGTTTGTCGTCCGCCCGGGTCGCGCCCCGCTCGGTGAGGCGGGAGACGGCGATCTCGGCGATCACCGCGTCGAGCGTGGTGGCGTCGGAGTCGACGGCGCCGGTGCAGGACATGTCACCGACGGTGCGGTAGCGGATCAGCCGCTTCTCCACCGTCTCGCCGTCCTTGGGGCCGCCCCAGTCGCCGGCGGTGAGCCACATGCCGTTGCGGGCGAACACCTCGCGCTCGTGGGCGAAGTAGATCTCCGGGAGTTCGATGCCCTCGCGGGCGATGTACTGCCACACGTCCAGCTCGGTCCAGTTGGACAGCGGGAAGACGCGGACGTGCTCGCCCGGGGCGTGCCGGCCGTTGTACAGCTGCCACAGCTCGGGGCGCTGGCGGCGCGGGTCCCACTGGGAGAACTCGTCGCGCAGCGAGAACACCCGCTCCTTGGCGCGGGCCTTCTCCTCGTCGCGGCGGCCGCCGCCGAACACCGCGTCGAAGCGGTGGTTCTGGATGGCCTCGGTCAGCGGGACCGTCTGCAGCGGGTTGCGGGTGCCGTCGGGGCGCTCGCGCAGCTTGCCGGCGTCGATGTACTCCTGGACGGAGGCCACGTGCAGCCGCAGGCCGTGCTCGGCGGCCGTGCGGTCGCGGTAGTCGATGACCTCGGGGAAGTTGTGCCCGGTGTCCACGTGGAGCAGCGCGAACGGCACCGGCGCCGGGGCGAACGCCTTCAGCGCCAGGTGCAGCATGACGATGGAGTCCTTGCCGCCGGAGAACAGGATCACCGGCTTCTCGAACTCGCCCGCCACCTCGCGGAAGATGTGCACCGCCTCCGACTCCAGGGAGTCCAGGTGCGACAGGGCGTACGGGGCGTCCGCGTCGGCGGCGCTGTCGTGCAGGTGCGCGGCGGTGGTCATGCCAGCCCCTTCTCGGTGAGCAGCGTGAACAGGGACGCCGCGGACTCCTGGACGGTCTGCGTGTGCGACTCGATGCGCAGGTCGGGGGCGACCGGGGCCTCGTACGGGTCGTCGACGCCGGTCAGGCCGGAGATCTCGCCCGCCGCCTGCTTCGCGTACAGGCCCTTGACGTCGCGGACGGAGCACACCTCGACCGGGGTCGCCACGTGCACCTCCAGGTACGTCGTGCCGGCGGCGGCGTGCCGCTTCGCGACGGCCTCGCGGCTGTCGGCGTAGGGGGCGATCACCGGGACCAGGGCCTTCACGCCGTTGCTGGCGAGGAGTTCGGCGACGAAGCCGATCCGCTGCACGTTGGTGTGCCGGTCCTCGCGGGTGAAGCCCAGGCCCGCCGAGAGGAACTCGCGGATCTCGTCGCCGTCGAGGACCTCCACCCGGTGGCCGTCGCCGCGCAGCCGTTCGGCCAGCGCGTGGGCGATCGTGGTCTTGCCCGCGCTCGGCAGACCCGTCAGCCACACCGTGGCTCCCCGGTCCGTCACGCTCATCTGCTTCTCCGTAGGTTCCGTCATCAGCCGTGCAGTCCGCACTCGGTCTTCGCCCGGCCGGCCCAGCGGCCGGCCCGGGCGTCCTCGCCCTCCGCCACGCGGCGGGTGCAGGGGGCGCAGCCGACCGAGGCGTAGCCGTCCATCAGCAGCGGGTTGGTGAGGACGCCGTGCTCCGCGACGTACGCGTCGACGTCGTCCTGGGTCCAGCGGGCGATCGGGGAGACCTTGACCTTCTGCCGCTTCTCGTCCCAGCCGACGACGGGCGTGTGGGCCCGGGTCGGGGACTCGTCGCGGCGCAGCCCCGTCGCCCAGGCGTCGTAGCCGGTCAGGCCCTCTTCCAGGGGCTGGACCTTGCGCAGGGCGCAGCACAGGTCGGGGTCGCGGTCGTGCAGTGCGGGGCCGTACTGGGCGTCCTGCTCGGCGACCGTCCGGCGGGGGGTGAGGGTGATGACGTTGACGTTCATCACGGCCTCGACCGCGTCGCGGGTGCCGATGGTCTCCTCGAAGTGGTAGCCCGTGTCGAGGAAGACGACGTCGACGCCGGGGAAGGCGCGGGACGCCAGGTGGGCGACGACCGCGTCCTCCATGGACGAGGTCACGCAGAACCGTCGGTCGAACGTCCGCGCCGCCCAGGCGAGGATCTCCAGGGCGGGGGCGTCCTCCAGCTCGCGGCCGGCGCGTTCGGCCAGCTCCTTGAGCGTGGTGGTGGTCATGTGTCCTCCCCTCCTGCGGTCCCGGACCGCAGACCGCGGGCCAGCAGTCCCAGGTACTTCAGCTGGAAGGCCCGGTTGCACGAACGGCACTCCCAGGCGCCGTGGCCCTGCTCGTTCGGGAACAGGTCCTCGTCGCCGCAGTACGGGCAGTGGAACGGGGCTGCGCGCTCGCTCATGCCAGGCTCTCGTCACTCGCGCGGGCGACCCAGGCGGCGAAGCGTTCGCCGTCCTCGCGTTCCTCCTGGAAGCGGGTGACGACCCGTTCCACGTAGTCCGGCAGCCCGGCCGAGGTGACCTTCAGGCCGCGGACCTTACGGCCGAAGCCGGCCTGGAGGCCGAGTGCGCCGCCGAGGTGGACCTGGTAGCCCTCGACCTGGTTGCCGTCGTCGTCGAGGACGAGCTGGCCCTTGAGGCCGATGTCCGCGACCTGGATGCGGGCGCAGGCGTTCGGGCAGCCGTTGAGGTTGATGGTGAGCGGCTCGTCGAAGTCCGGGAGGCGGCGCTCCAGTTCGTCGATGAGGGAGGCGCCGCGCGCCTTCGTCTCGACGATCGCCAGCTTGCAGAACTCGATGCCGGTGCAGGCCATCGTGCCGCGCCGGAACGGGGACGGCTTGACCCGCAGGTCCAGCGCCTCCAGGGCGGCCACGGCCGAGTCGACCTGGGCCTCCTCGATGTCGAGCACGATCATCTTCTGCTCGGCGGTGGTGCGCAGACGGCCGGAGCCGTGCCGCTCGGCGATGTCCGCGATCTTGGTGAGGGTGGCGCCGTCGACGCGGCCGACGCGCGGGGCGAAGCCGATGTAGTAGCGGCCGTCCTGCTGCTGGTGGACGCCGACGTGGTCGCGCCACTGGCCGATCGGCTGCTCGGGCGCGGGGCCGTCGGTGAGCTTCCGCTCCAGGTACTCGTCCTCCAGGACCTGGCGGAACTTGGCCGCGCCCCAGTCGGCGACGAGGAACTTCAGCCGGGCGCGGGTGCGCAGGCGGCGGTAGCCGTAGTCGCGGAAGATCGAGATGACGCCCTCGTAGACGTCCGGGACCTCTTCGAGGGAGACCCAGGTGCCCAGGCGCACGCCGAGCTTGGGGTTGGTGGACAGGCCCCCGCCGACCCAGACGTCGAAGCCGGGGCCGCGCTCGGGGTGGTTGACGCCGACGAACGCGACGTCGTTGATCTCGTGGGCCACGTCCAGCAGCGGGGAGCCGGAGATCGCCGACTTGAACTTGCGGGGCAGGTTGGAGAAGTCCTTGTTGCCGACGATGCGGCGGTAGATCTCCTCGATGGCGGGGGTGCCGTCGATGATCTCGTCCTTGGCGATGCCGGCGACGGGCGAGCCGAGGATGACGCGGGGCGTGTCACCGCAGGCCTCGGTGGTCGACAGGCCGACGGCCTCCAGGCGGCGCCAGATCTCCGGGACGTCCTCGATGCGGATCCAGTGGTACTGCACGTTCTGGCGGTCGGTGAGGTCGGCGGTCCCGCGGGCGAACTCCTCGGAGATCTCACCGATCACGCGGAGCTGCTCGGTGGTCAGCCGGCCGCCGTCGATGCGGACGCGCAGCATGAAGTACTTGTCGTCCAGCTCCTCCGGCTCCAGGACCGCGGTCTTGCCGCCGTCGATCCCGGGCTTGCGCTGGGTGTACAGGCCCCACCAACGCATGCGTCCGCGCAGGTCGTTGGGGTCGATCGAGTCGAATCCGGTCTTGGAGTAGATCGTCTCAATGCGTGTCCGCACATTGAGACCGTCGTCGTCCTTCTTGAACTGCTCGTTGCCGTTGAGGGGAGTGTGGTGTCCAACGGCCCACTGGCCCTCGCCGCGGTGGCGGCCGGGCTTGCGGCGCGCGGCGGCGGGTGTTGCAGGGGTGGCGGCCATGGCGGTACGTCCTTCTTCGGCGGCTCAAAAGCAAGGGCAGGGGGAGTCGGCGGCGCGGCCCCTGTGACGTCGCTGATGCGGAGCAGGTACGGCCGACCGCCGCGCGGCTCCGGTTGTGCCGGAGGTCAGGGGCGGTGGTCTGCCTTCAGGGGGCTGGCGGGGTGACGGCGCATCCGCGACGACGCTGTGCGGTGCGCTGTGCGGCGATGGCTGGTTCTGTCAGCTCGCCGGACAGATGGCGCTGGACATGCGGCCGAGGTCGACGTGCCGCCGACTCACCAAGGCTGTTCCAGCTCCATTCATGGCCGAAGCGTGTCACGGGGCTATTGGAGGAGTCCACTACTGTCCATCATGTGGACGATGTAGTCCCGAAATGCGAGACGACGTGACGGGGGTCACGTACGGGAGGGGCGCCCGGGGCCGGTGGTTCCGACCCCGGGGGGGGGGGCGTGCACGGCGCACGGGATAGGGCGCGGGGGCGGGCGGGGCGCGCCGCCGGAACTACGCGCCGGGCCAGGGGCCGGGCGTCGGGGTGTCCTCCTTCTCCTCGGTCTCCGTCCTGAAGACCTTGAAGCCGCGCCGCTGGTAGTTGTCCATCGCCGTCGGGCCGTCCTGGCTGCAGGTGTGCACCCACACCCGGCGCGTGGGCGTGCGCCCGGGCCAGCGCTCCGCCAGCGACCAGGCCGCGGCCGTGCCGGCCGACAGCAGGTGCCCGCCGATGCGGCGGCCCCGGAAGTCGGGCAGCAGCCCGAAGTACATGATCTCCACCACGCCGTCGTCCTGCGGGTCGAGTTCGATGTACCCGGCCGGCGTCCCGCGGTCGTACGCCACCCAGGTCTCCACCCCGGGCCGGTCGAGGTACTCGACCCACTGGGCCCGGGTCAGCGACAGCCGGTCCGTCCAGTGGATGTCGCCGCCCACCGAGGCGTAGAGGAAACGGCTGAACTCGGGCGAGGGGACCTCCGCCCGCTGGACACGTATCTCGGATCCCGGAACAGCGGCCGGAACGAGGTCCTCCGGGGAGGTCATCTCCAGGGACCAGGTGGTGAGGGTGATGGTGCTCATGCACGTCAGGGAACCACGCCGGACCCCGAACGGCCCAGGCGGGCCCTCACCACCGCCGGCGCGGTGGAGTGCGGCAGCAGCCCCGCCGGGTCCGCGGGCCGGACCAGCTCCACCTCCACGTCCTCCGCGAACCGGTACGGGCGGTGGGCCAGCACCCCCGCCAGGTGCCGCCGCACCCGCGACAGCTCCGCCCGGACCGTCACCGTCCGCGTCGGGTCCCCGAACAGCTCCTCCGACAGCTCGGCCGCCGTCCGCCCCCGCGGGCTCTGCGCCAGCAGGAACAGCAGCTCGGCGTGGCGCGGGCTCAGCTCCAGCGACCAGCTCCCGGCGGCCCCGTACACCGTCGCCGTCCACACCCGGGGCCGGCTCAGGTCCAGCACCACCCGGCCCGCCGCCGCCCCGACCGGCGGCGCCTCCGCGACCCGCAGCAGCCAGCCGCCCGGCAGCGGCTCCACCGCGCACTGCCCGAGCTGCGGCAGCCACCCCCGGCCCGGCCCGAACCCCTTCGGCAGCGGGATCCGCTCGGGCGGGGCGAAACCGGTCACCGCCGCCGTCCAGCCGTGCGGGTCCACCACCGCCGCCCGCGCCGGGTGCAGCCGGGCCAGCAGCGGCGCCGCCACCGCCCGCAGCCGTTCCAACGACTCCAGGTGCCGCACCCGCAGCTCCCGCTCCGCGAGCCGGGCCACCGAGCTCACCCAGGCCAGGGTGGCCGGGTGCATCGTGGCCAGCGGGCCGCTCACGTCCACCACGCCCAGCAGCCGCCCGTCCCGCGGATCGTGCAGCGGAGCCCCGGCGCAGGTCCAGTCGTGGTGACTGGAGACGAAGTGCTCCGCCGAGAACACCTGGACGGGCCGCCGCGCCACCAGGGCGGTGCCCACCCCGTTGGTGCCGACCACCGCCTCGTCCCAGTCGGCGCCCACCCCGAAGCCGAGCCGGTCCGCCGCCCGCAGGATCGGCGCGGCCCCCTCCCGCCACAGCAGCCGCCCGTCCGCGTCGGCGACGACCATGATGTGCAGGGTCGTGTCCAGCGCCGGCAACAGCCCCTCGCGCAGCACCGGCAGTATCTCCCGCAGCGGCGACCCCTGCCGCCGCTCCTCCGTCTCGGACGCCGACAGCAGCCGCGAGCGGTGGTCCCGGTCCGGGTGCACCCCGCGCTCCAGCATCCGGCGCCAGGACTCCGCGATCTCCGGGCGCGGCAGCGCCGGCGGGCGCTCCCCGGCCAGCGCGGCCGCCCGCACCCCCTTGAGCAGCCGCGTCGCCTCCCGCGGCTCCATGGCCGAGATGCGCGCCACATCGACCGTGCTTCCTGCGGTGTCGGCCACCGGAACCTCCCCGTGCGGAACAGGACGTACGAGGGAACCCGCCCGGGTCGGCCCGGGCGCGCGCTTCCCCTCGCACACCCGGCGGACGGTTCCGTCTCAGAGGGTTGCAACGGTATGCAACTCTCGCCAAGTCCCGGTCACCCGACCGAAACTGTCCGCACGCCGTGAGCGGCGTGACAGCTCCTCCTCGGGGCTTTCGGGCCAGCGGTGGTGCCGAGTCGGCGCGGCGCCACCCTGGTCCGGTCAACGGGTCCGGATCCCGGCGGCGGCGTGGTTTGGGGACCCGCCTATCCCGTGATCCGCGCCCGTTCCACCAGCGCCCCCAGGTCCAGGGTGTGCGGCAGCGTGCCGAAGGCCCCGCCCCGGTCCCCGCCCAGCCGTCCCGCGCAGAACGCGTCCGCCACTTCCGGCGGGGCCCACCGCACCAGCAGCGACGCCTGCAGCACCAGCGCCATGCGCTCCGCCACCCGCCGCGCCCGGGCCTCGATGCCCGTCAGGTCCGCCAGCTCCGTCAGCAGCCCCCGGACCGCCGCGTCCAGCCGGTGGTCGGCGCCGCTGGCCTGCCCGATCTCCCGCAGGAAGGCGTCCAGCGCCTGCGGCTCGCGCCGCAGCACCCGCAGCACGTCCAGGGCCTGGACGTTGCCCGAGCCCGCCCAGATCGAGTTCAGCGGGGACTCGCGCAGCAGCCGCGGCAGCCCGGACCCCTCCAGGTAGCCGCTGCCGCCCAGGCACTCCAGGGCCTCCGCCACCATCGGCGTGCAGCGCTTGGTCACCCAGTACTTCGCGACGGGTACCGCGATGCGCAGGAAGGCCCGCTCCCGGTCGGTGTCCGCGTCGCAGGCGGCGGCCAGCCGCAGGGCGAGGGTGGTCGCCGCCTCCGACTCCAGGGCCAGGTCGGCGAGGACGTTGCGCATCAGCGGCTGCTCGACGAGCGGCGCTCCGAAAACAGAGCGGTGCTCCGCATGGTGGACGGCCCGGGTCAGCGCCTGCCGCATCAACGCCGCCGACCCGAGCACGCAGTCCAGCCGGGCCGCCGCCACCGTCCCCATGACGGTCCGCACCCCGCGCCCCTCCTCACCGACCCGGCGCGCCCACGCCCCGTCGAACTCGACCTCCGCCGACGCGTTCGACCGGTTGCCGAGCTTGTCCTCCAGCCGCCGGACCGCGAAGGCGTTGCGCGTCCCGTCCGGCAGCACCCGCGGTACCAGGAAGCAGGTCAGGCCGCCCCGCCCCGCCCCGGCCGCCGCCCGCGCCAGCACCAGGAACCCGTCCGACATCGGCGCCGAGCAGAACGCCTTGTGCCCGGTCAGCTCGTACGCGCCGGACCCTCCGCCCAGCGGCCGCGCCGCCGTCGTGATCGCCCGGACGTCACTGCCGGCCTGCTGCTCCGTCATCGCCAGGCCGAGGAGCGCGCCCGCCTTCCGCGCGGCCGGCCGGAGCCCCTGCTCGTACACGTGCGAGGTCAGCCGCGGCTCCCATTCGGCGGCCAGTTCCGGCTCCGCCCGCAGCGCCGGCACCGCCGCGTGCGTCATCGACACCGGGCAGCCGTGCCCCGCCTCGGCCTGCGTCCACACGAGGAACCCGGCCGCCCGCCGCAGGTGCCCGGCCGGCCGGGTCCGGGCGTCGGTGAGCCCGGCGCCCACCGCGTGCCCCAGCAGCCGGTGCCAGGCCGGGTGGAACTCCACCTCGTCGATCCGGTTCCCGTCCGGGTCGTGGGTGCGCAGCCGCGGCGGGTCCTCGTCGGCCTGCCGGGCCCATTCCCGGACCTCCGCGGACCCCGCGGCCCGCCCCAGCTCCGAGAGCTCCCCGCGCACGTCGGCGAGCAGTCCGGGCGGTGCGTCGCCCAGATGACGCTCCACGTTCTCGGTGAGGACCCGGTCGCCGGCGTAGACGTCGTGTCCCACCAGGGGAGGAGCCTGATTCGTCACGGTGTGGGTGGTGGCTGCCATGCGGATACCGTAAGGACGTGCAGCCAGCAGAAGAAACTCCCGGGCGGGTCCCCGGGCGACTCCACCGGGCCCGAGCCCTCTACCGCAACGTCTCCAAGCGCAGGATGGCGTGGCTGCTCCTCAAGGACACCGTGAACTCGTGCATCGAGTACCGGATCCTGGGGCTGGCCGCGGAGGCGGCGTTCTTCACGCTGCTGTCCCTCCCGCCGCTCTTCCTCGGCCTCCTCGGCGTCCTCGGCTACGTCGACGGCTGGACCGGCGGCACCTTCGTGGCCTCCATCGAGGAGAACATCCTCCGCGCCGTCGGCACGGTCCTCTCCGACCGGGGCGTCCAGGAGATCGCGAGACCGATGCTGGACGACGTGACCTCGCGCGGCCGCCCCGACATCATCTCCCTCGGCTTCGCCTTCGCCCTGTGGTCCGGGTCGCGCGCCGTCAACGTCTTCATCGACACCATCACCGTCATGTACGGGCTCGACGGCCACCGCGGCATCGTCAAGACCCGGCTGCTGGCCTTCCTGCTGTACGTGATCGCCCTGATGATCGGCGCGGTCGTGCTGCCGCTGATGGTGGCCGGACCGGACGCCGTCGTGCGGTTGCTGCCCTGGAGCACGGAAGTGATCGCCGTGCTGTACTGGCCCACCGTCACCCTGCTGTCCATCGTCTTCCTCACCACCCTCTACCACGTGTCCGTGCCCGTGCGCTCGCCGTGGATCGAGGACGTCCCCGGTGCGCTCGTCGCGCTCGCCATGTGGGTGCTCGGCTCGTTCCTGCTGCGGCTCTACCTCATCAACACGGTCGAGGGCCCCACCATCTACGGATCGCTGGCCGCCCCCGTCGCCGTGCTCCTGTGGATCGGCGTCTCCGCCTTCGCGGTCCTCGTCGGCGCCGCCGTGAACGCCGCCATCGACCGGGTGTGGCCGTCCGTGGCGACCGCCGCCGCCCGCGAGGCCAACGAGCGGGCCCGCGAGGCGGAGGCCGCCCAACTCGTCGCGCGGGCCGCCGCCTGGCGGGCACTGGCCGAAGGAGAGTCCGAGGACGAGGACGACGAGGACGGCGACGGGGACGCCGGCACCCCCTCCGAGTTCCCCGAACGCTGGTCGAACTTCCTTCCCCCGGAGGACTACACGGCCCGCCTGCGCAAGCACTGACCCGGCCGGTGAACCGCGGCGGAAAAACAATTGGTGCCGCCGCGCGCGCACTTGCTACGGTGGATCCGTCCTCGCCGAACGGTGCGGGGTCGATCGAGCGTTACCCGAGCGGGAGGTGAGTCCATTGATGACTGTCACTGCGCAGAGTGCTGTCCGCACTCAGAAGACCATCAATGCCACTCCCGTGGCCTCCGGCTGACCTCACACCCTCTTTCGCGCGCCACAGGCGCATGCGAGGCCGGGGCCACCCTGTGAAGGGTTCCCCTTGACGCTCTCCTCCTTTGCTTCCGCTTCTGCTTCTTCTCCGGCTGCTGCCGTTTCCCCGATCGCCTCGGGACCCTCGGACTCCTCCGCGCTGACCACCCTCGGCTGGGACGCGGCCTGGGAGGCCGAGTTCGCCCCGTACGCCGCCCAGGGCCTGCTGCCCGGCCGCGTCGTCCGGGTCGACCGCGGCCAGTGCGACCTCGCGACCGCCGAAGGCACCGTCCGCGCGGACACCGCCTTCGTCACCCCGCACGACCCGCTGCGCGTCATCTGCACCGGCGACTGGGCCGCGGTGGAGCCGGCCGGGAACCCGCGGTACGTCAAGGCCTACCTGCCGCGCCGCACCGCGTTCGTCCGCTCCACCTCCTCGCAGCGCTCCGAGGGGCAGATCCTCGCCGCCAACGTCGACCACGCGATCATCGCGGTCTCCCTCGCCGTCGAACTCGACCTCGGCCGCATCGAGCGGTTCCTGGCCCTGGCCTGGGAGTCGGGCGCGCAGCCGCTCGTCGTCCTGACCAAGGCCGACCTCGTACCCGACCCGACCGCGCTGGCCTACCTGGTCCAGGACGTGGAGACCGCGGCGCCCGGCGTCCAGGTCCTCACCGTCTCCTCCCACACCGGGGAGGGCACGGACGTCCTCGCGGCGATCGTCGCCGACGGTACGAGCGTGCTGCTCGGCATCTCCGGCGCAGGCAAGTCCACCCTGGCCAACGCCCTGCTCGGGGCCGACGTCATGGAGGTCCAGGCCACCCGCGACGTGGACGGCAAGGGCCGCCACACCACCACCACCCGCAACCTGCTCGCCCTGCCGGGCGGGGGCGTGCTGATCGACACGCCGGGGCTGCGCGGCGTGGGCCTGTGGGACGCCGGGACCGGCGTCGGACAGGTCTTCTCCGAGATCGAGGAGTACGCCGCCGACTGCCGCTTCCACGACTGCGCCCACGAGGCGGAGCCGGGCTGCGCGGTGCAGGCGGCCCTCGACGCCGGGGAGCTGCCGCTGCGCCGCCTGGAGAGCTACCGCAAGCTGGTCCGGGAGAACCAGCGGATCGTGGCCAAGACGGACGCACGGCTGCGCGCCGAGATCCGCCGCGACTGGCGCAGCAAGGCGGCCGAGGGCCGCGCCAACTACGCGGCCAAGCGGGGCCGGAACGCCTGACCGGCAGCCGGCCGCGCCCGGTCCGACGCGGCCCGGGTGCGGGCGGGCCGGGGGGGGGGGGGGGGGGGGGGGGGGGGGGGGGGGGGGGGGGGGGGGGGGGTTTCTTCCCCCCCCCCCCCCCCCCTCTGCCGCCGCCCCACCCCGTCCGGCTCGTCCGTCCCGCCCGGCCCGTGTCTCACGGGCCGTCGAGGCCCCAGGCGAGGACCCGGTCCGGGTGGATCCGGATGACCTCCGGGCTGAAGTGGGCGCCCAGGGCGTGCGGTCCGACCTCCAGCGTGGCGCGGCCACGGATCTCGATGCCGCGGACCCGCCACGGCCGGGTGCTCACCAGGTCGTCGACGACCAGCGCCAGCCGCGGGTTCCCCTGCAGGTTCCGCCACTTCTTCGTCGTCCCCATGGCGAGGCCGCCGACCAGGATCGTGCCGTCCTCCTGGGGGAAGAACCCGACCGGATTGGCCTGCGGCTGGCCCTTCGCGTCCACCGTCGCCAGCCGGCCCAGCGGCTGCGACCGGAGGTACGTCAGCTCCGCCTCGCTGAAACCCTCGAACTCCCTCATACGCACACGGTCCCGCATCCCGGTCGGCGCCGCATCGGACCGCAGGCCGGTACGGGACCCGTACGGGAACTAGGTCCTCGGTCCCGGCCCGGCGCGCGGCGCGTCGGCCGCGCTTCCGGACGCCCGTACCCCGTCCCTCGTACCCCCGTCCGGCCCTTCGGCCGGCCGGGGGTACGGGAGCGTCAGCCCGACAGCACCATCCCCACCCACGCCCCCACCACCATCAGACAGGCCAGCAGCTCCACCAGCACGCTCGTCCCCACTGCCCGCATCACCGCCCGCACCGACGCCCACGCCTCGCCGTGCGTGCCCCACCGCATCCGCTCGCACAGGTAGATGCCGCCGACGAAGCCCGGGACCGCGCCCACCACCGGCAGCAGCACGAAGCCGAGCAGCGCGCCCACCCCCGCGTACACCGCCATCCGGCGGGACGCCCCGACCCCCTGGAGCCGGCGCGGCGGCAGTTGCCACTTGACCACCTGCACCACCAGCAGCAGGGCCGTCGCCGAGACCAGCAGCGACCACGCCGCCGCCGACCGCTCCCGCAGCGCCCACCACATCACCCCGGCCCAGACGAGCAAGGTTCCGGGAACACCGGGGACCAGCACCCCGGCCACCCCGAGCAGCAGCACCAGCCCCACCAGGAGCAGCTGTGGCAGATCCACATGCTCAGCGTGCCCGACCAGGGGCTACCGGGCCACCCAGCCCCGCTCCCGTGCGTGCCAGCCGAGCTGGAGCCGGGTCGTCACCCCGGCCAGCTCCATCAGCCCCTTGACCCGCCGCTGCACCGTCCGCAACCCCAGCTCCAGGTGCTTGGCCACGCTCGCGTCGGTCAGCCCGGCCAGCAGCAGCGTCAGGATCTCCAGGTCCGTGGCGTCCGGCACGCCGCCCGACTCCTCCGCCGCCCCCGTCGTGCCGAGCCGCAGCGGCACCGCCTCCCGCCACACCGCCTCGAACAGGCCGGTCAGCGAGTCGAGCAGCCCCGACGCGTGCACCACCAGCGCCGTCGGCTCCGCCCCGCGCGCCGTCAGCGGGACCATCGCCAGGGACCGGTCCGCGATCACCAGCTTCGTCGGGACCCGGTCCGTGACCCGTACCTGCTCCCCTCGCGCCAGCGCCGTCGACGCCTCCCGGATCCCCGTCGGCCCGCCCAGCACGTCCTGGTCGACCACCACGCGGAACACCACCCCCCGCGCGGCGGCGGCCCGCTCCTCCTCCTCGTTGTCGGCCGCCGTCACCGCGTGCGGCCGGCCCGTGACCAGCGCGCACACCTCCTGCGCCGCCCCCAGCTGGAGCTGCCGGAACCGGTGCGCCACCGCGCTCGCGCCCGTCACCACCTCCAGCAGGTCGTGCACCGTCGACTCGGCCGCTTCCCCCCGGTACTCCTGCGCGAGCAGCGCCGCCGACAGCTCCGCCTGCTCCAGCTCGCTGCGCTGCCGCGCCAGCAGCGCCGCCAGCGCCACCCCCGGCGGGGCCGCCACCCAGCGGCCCGGCCGGGCCGAGGACTGCGCGGCCAGGCCGTGCCGTTCCAGATGGCGCAGCGCCCGCTCGGTCTGCGGCACCGGCAGCGCCAGCCGGTGCGCGAGGTCCGGCACCTCCGACGCCCCCAGCGCCACCAGCGCGCGGTACGCCGCCTCCTGGCCCTCGTCGAGCCCTATCGCCGTCAGCAAATCCGTCCACCCCCACCTCGCGGCACACCGCCCCTGGCGGGAAGCGGCCACGGCGCAAACCCGCCGCGGACATCATCGCCGTATGCCCGGCCGCAGCACCAACACCCTTAGGTCGAACGCAACTTGTGCGACGGTTGCCCGGATATCTCCGGGAGGGGCGGATGCACCCGATTTCGCGAGCGGGAGCGGGGCCCGCGTCAGGCCGGGCGGGCGTCCGACCGGGTGATCGTACGGGTGTGCGGAATTCGGCGAGCTGCGCGAAAGAAACGGAAGGGACCCCATTTCGTGTATTCCGCGTTTTCTGCGGCAGCGGGGGGCCGAGAATAGCGGCATGAGTCAGCAGGGCACGGACGACTGGTGGCAGAGGCTGTACGAGGACCCCGACGCGGGCCCGGCCCCCGACCCGGGGGACACCCTCGAAAGCCGCTACGACTCGGCGGCCTCCGTGACCGCCCCGCTGCCCCCGCCCGCACCGGTCGCGGCGCCGCCCGGAGTACCGCCGCAGCCCGGGCCGCCTGACGCGCCGGCCCCGCAGGACGTGCCGTCCCGGGCGGACGGTGTCGTGCCGCGCCAGCCGGTCAGCCCGGACGCCCGCCGGGACGCGGCGGCCGGTCCGGGGGCGGCCCCGTACGCCCCGAGGGACGTGCAGCCGGTGGCGCCCGCGGACGCCACCGCGCCCGGGGCCGGAGTGCCGGAGCCGGACGGGCCGGTGGGGGTCGGGGGGTACGGTGCGGCGCCGTGGGCCGGGCCGGGGCTGCCCCGGCCGCGGGATCCGCGCGAGGGCGGGACGACCGGGTACGGGCTGGGGGACGTGACCGTGCCGCCCGTCCTGGCCGAGGAGGGCACGCCCCCGCCGCCGCCCGCGCCCCCGCAGCCCGCACCGGAACCCGCGCGGGCACCCGCCCCGCCCGCCCCCGTTGCCCAGCCCGCCCCGGTCGCCCAGCCCGCCCCGGTCGCCCCGCCCGTGCCACCCGCCCCGCAGGCTCCGCCGCCGTCCGGGCGGCCCGAGGTGCGCCACCTCGGGGACCGGGCGCCCACGTACGCCCCCGAGCCCGGCGCACTGCCCCTCGCCGACCCCGCCGCGCTCGACGCCCTCGTCCCGGACACCGTCCTCGAAGGCGCCCGCCACGGGATCTGCACCCTGCGCGCCGCCTCGGTCCGCGGGGACTCCGCCCGCTACCGCGGCGAGGCCCGCCGGGACGTCCTGCTCACCGCCCGCTTCGGCACCGGTGACGACGCCCTCGTCCTGGTGGTCCTCGCCGGCGGCGACCGTGCCGCCCCGGCGGCCGCCGACGCCGCCGCGGAACTGTGCCAGTGGATCGGCGCCGCCGTCGGCCGCAGCCAGTCGCGGCTGGCCGACGACATCCGCTCCGGACGCCGCGACGCCCTCCGCTCCGGGCTCCAGCGGCTCACCGACCGCGGCTACGGGCGGCTGCGGGCCCGGGCCGCCGAACTCGGCCACCCGGAGGACGCGTACACCGCCGGGATGCGCGCCCTGCTCCTGCCCATCGACCCCGAATGCCGCACCCGCGTCTGCTTCGGCGCCGGCGCCGGCGGGCTGTTCCGGCTCCGCTCCGGTGTGTGGCAGGACCTGGAGACCGCCGAGCCGCCGCCCGCACCCGCGCCGGCCGCCCGGCCCGACGGTGACCCCGACCCCGACCCCGACCCCGGCCCAGACCTCGGGCTCGACCCGGGGCCCGGCTTCCGGTTCCGTGCGGCCGTCGCCCGTCCCGGCGACACCCTGCTGCTCTGCTCCGGCGGCCTGGCCGAGCCGATGCGTGAGGAGGAGCTGCTGCCCGCCGAGCTCGCGGCCCGCTGGTCCGACGGGGAACCGCCCGGCCTGGCCGCGTTCCTGGCCGACACGCAGCTGCGCGTCAAGGGGTACGCCGACGACCGCACGGCCGCGGCGGTCTGGGAGTCGTAAAGCGCATTCGCGTCCCGGTGACCCGGCCGCGCGGAACCGAGGGGAGATTTCCTCGCCCTCCTGCAGTACGGCCCGACCGTCAAAGTAGTCCTGTTCGGTGACGCGCCACGCGGAACGGGCGCATGGGGAATGCCGCTTTCCGGCCGTTTTCCGGACGGGACCCCGGACCGGGGCCGGACCGGTTCCGGAGCGGCCCCGTCCTCGTGGGCGGGGTGACCGGCCCCGGGCCACCGTACGTTCCACCGGGGACCGGCCCCGCGACGGTGGCCGGATTCGGACCTTCCGACGGGGCGTCGATGGTCGGCGGCGGAGCGGCCGGAAGATCGGGATGGCCGGATCCCCGCGCTGCGACGTGATGAGGACGGGAGCCCGCAGGAGTGCGGAAAACCCCCGCGGGCATGCATTCCGTAGACCTGTTCGAGATCCAGGGATACGGGGGAGGGGCATCGCCGTGCGGGTGGAGGCGAAGACCGGGAAGCAGCGGCGCAGAGGGCGGCCCCTCCAACGGGAGCCGTCCGCCGCGGAGCCGGCAGAGGGCAAGGAGGCGGCCATGGAGCTGCGGCGCAGTGTGCGCCGTGCCGATCTCAGAGCCGTCGGCGAGGTCCGCAGGGCCCTCAGGGAGCTGATGCGGCACCGCTGCCGGGCCGACACCGCCGAGGCGGCCGAACTCCTGGCCACCGAGATCGTCACCAACGCCCTCGTCCACACCGACCAGGGCGCCGAGGTGTCCGCCCGCCTCTGTGCGGGCCGGCTCCGGGTGGAGGTCCGCGACCACGCCGCGGGCCGGCCCCCGCGCCCGTACGTACCGGCCGCCGACGACGGTACGCACGGGCGGGGGCTCGTGCTGGTGCAGGCGCTCGCCGACGCCTGGGGCGTGGACCCGGCGGGCGCGTCGGCGGCGGGGAAGGTGGTGTGGTTCGAACTGCACGGCGTCGCCGAGGCCTGAACGACCTGAGCCACCTGCACGACTGGCACGCCTTGCGCGACGTGAACGGTTCGAACGTCGAAGGGCCCGCCTTGACCAGGCGGGCCCTTCGGGTGACCGGCCCCGCGCCCGGCGACGGGCGGGCGGGACCGGTGGTATGGCAGGACCGTCAGCCGAACTGCTGTTCCAGGTCCTTGAGTTTGCGTTCCAGGGAGTCGAGCCGCGGGATCGTCTGGGTGTCGTCCTCGGCGGTCAGGTCGACCGTGCGCGGGCCGGACACGTCACCGAGGTCCGACCCGGTCACGGCCTGCAGGGAGAGGTGTCGGCGCGGGGAGGGCAGCTGTCCCGGATCCGCTATGGCCGGCTCCGCGCCGACCGGCGCGGAGCCCGTCGCGGAGGCCAGCCCCGCCATGTCCACCTGGCGCCCGCGCGAGCGCCCGAACACGAACGTCCGGTTCTGTCGGCCCAACGCCTTCAGCCGGGCCCGGTTCAGCCGGTTCTGGTCCCGCCTGCGGTGGCGGTCCAGTTCCTTCTCCCGCTTGTCCTCGCGCACTTCCTCGACGGCCTCGTCCAGGGTGCGGACGCCCTCCAGCAGCATCAGTGACCATGCGCCGAACGTCTCGCGCGGTGCCCGCAGCCAGCGGACCATGCGGATCTGCGGCAGCGGTCGCGGGATCAGGCCCTGCTCGCGCAGGGCGGCCCGGCGGGTCTGCTTGAGGGCCCGGTCGAAGAGGACGGCGGCCGAGAGCGACATGCCGGCGAAGAAGTGGGGCGCCCCGTCGTGGCCGATGCCGCGCGGCGCGTGCACCCAGTTGAACCAGGCCGCCGCGCCCGCGAACAGCCAGACCAGCATGCGGGAGCCGAGGGCGGCGTCACCGTGGCTCGCCTCGCGCACGGCGAGCACCGAGCAGAACATCGCGGCGCCGTCGAGGCCGAAGGGGACCAGGTACTCCCAGCCCCCGGAGAGGTTCAGGTTCTGCCGGCCGAAGCCGACCAGCCCGTGGAAGGAGAGGGCGGCGGCCACCGCCGCACAGCAGAACAACAGGACGTAGGAGGCGGTTCCGTAGACGGCTTCCTTGCGTCGCCGCCGTTCCTCGCTGCGCTCCCAGGAGTCCTCGTTCGCCGCCTTCTCGCTCTCCCGCTTGCCCCGGGCCAGTACCGCAACTGCCGCAAGTACGCCCAGGATCAACAGGCTGCCGGGCAGCAGCCAGTCCAGCGATATGTCGGTCAGTCTCATGCGGATGTCCCTCGCCTTTGCATCGACTTGCGGCCTACCGGGGCCATGGTGGCGCAGGAGATCGGCTCGGCATGCGGGTTTCGGGGCAAGTGGACGCCATCGGGGTGCGCGGCCCGCCGGATAGGGTGTTGTCGCTCGAACTCCCGCCCGTATGGCGGGAGTTGTGTTCGATTAGCGTCAGTCGGACGGGTGGGTTGGCGCGCGAGCCGCTTGACGGGGACCGGCGGCTACGCCTCGGGGAGGAGGGCTCCTTCGAGGACGGTCTCGTCGATCCGGGGCCGGTCCCAGAGGGCGAGCAGCTCGTTGGCGACGGCCACCACGGTCCGCCGGTCCTGCCCCTCTTCCCTGACGGCGGCGGCCGACAGGGTGCGCGGTACGGCGCCGGCGTCCAGGAGGGTGCGCCATTCCTGCGGGCCGAGTGCCAGGAACTCCAGCCCGGTGAGCCCCGCGATCTCCAGGGGGTCGGCGAGCGTGCCGGGGGCGGCGGTGAGAGTACGCAGACGGGGCAGCCCGGTGACGGGGGCGAGGCCGAACGGGGCGCCGTCCCCGGCGCCGACGGTCAGGACTTCGAGGGCGGGATGGGCTGCCGCCCGGACGGTCGGCAGGCCGGCGCCGCCGACCTCGGCCACGACCGGAAGATCCTCGTGGCGGGCCCGGGGCCGCTCCCTGTCGCGGCCCAGGACCAGGTCGGTGAAGGAGTCGGCGACGAGTTCGGCGCCGAGGCTCTGCTCGTGGTCGACCAGGACGACCTGCCCGAGGTACCCGCCCGGGCCGGGAGTCAGGTCGACGGCGATCTCGTCGCCGCCGTTGCTGCCGAAGACGATCCAGCCGGGCGAGCCGGCCAGGCCCTGCACCGCGGCGTCGGGCGCGGTGCAGAGCCCCTTCGTCGCCCCGAACTCCCAGCGGGAATGACGGATCGCCGGGTGGGCGGCGTACAACTCGTCCAGGGCGCAGACCTCGTAGCCGACCGCCTCGGAGGCCCGGTCCAGCTCGTGGAAGTCGCTCCTGTCCTCCCCCTGCACCCGGGTCACCCGGTAGAACACCTTCAGCTCGTCCGGGAGGGTGACGCCCAGCCGGGCCTCGGCCGCGGCGATCTCCTCCTCCGTCGCTCCGACGGCGCCCGGGAGCTCCTCGCGGAGCGTGCGCTCCAGCAGCTCCAGGTCGGCCGAGGGGGCCGGAGCCGCCCCCGGCACCGGGTCGGGGAGGCGGCGCCAGGGCTCGGGCACGGAGCCGTCGACCAGGACGAGCACGCCGAGGTCCGGGTAGCCGACGGCGGCTTCCACGGCCGGGCAGGGCCAGACCAGGCGGAGGGCGGTCCGCCCGGTCGGCGTGATCTCCGCCGAGAACGCGACCTCCTCGACACCGCCGCGCGCGAGCGCCCGCTGGACGTGCTCCACCGCCGCCGGCCTCTGCGCGGACATCCCTCCCGGCAGCCACAGGCTCCAGCCGTGCCGGCCGATGCGTCCCGCCACGCGGGCGGACCCGTCGGGACGGATCTCCGGGTGGCCGGCGAGCAGGAGTCGCAGCACCGGATCCCAGGGGGCGAAGTCGTACAGCGAGGACAGCGGGGGCCTGGGGTCGATCATCCGCCGACCGTACGCGCCACCACTGACATCCGACGGTGCCGGGGTCCTGTGGATGCCGTCGGACGGCGGGCGCTCAGCCGGTCGCGGCGGCGGCGCGGGCCGTGAGGCGGGTGACCCGGTCCACGTCACAGGTCCGGGGGCAGGTCACGCAGGTCTCCTCGGGCCGGATCGTGTAGAAGAGGCAGCAGCTGACCCGGTCCCGGGTCGCCAGCGGCTCGCCGTCCGGGCCCGCCAGCGTACGGAATCCGGCGCCCCCGGTGTACGGGGCCGTCGCACCGGGCAGCAGGGTCTGCAGCTCGGCGATGGCCCGCGGCTCCTCGTCGAGGAGCTTCGCCGCATACCACAGGCCCGCCACCAGGGAGTCCGTCGCCAGGCCCCACAGGGCGCGCTGCCTGCGCCGGGTGCGCGGGCCGAAGCCGTCCAGCACCGGTCCGAGGTGCTGCGCCACCGCAGCGCGCACCTCGGCCCGCAGGGCCTCCCCGTCGGACACGACCCGGGCCCCGGGGAGGACCGCCGCCGGATCGTCCGGCAGGCAGGCGAAGGACTCGGCGCGGACGCTGATCCGCCCGAGGGGTCGGTGGACGGCCACGTCCGCCGGGCCGAACCGGGGCACCCGGCGGTCGAGGAACCACGGAACGGTGGTCAACAGGCACGCGCGCCACGCGTACCGGTGCAGGCCGAAGGTGGCGACGACGTCGGGGCGCGCCTCACGCCCGTAGTCCGTCAGGACCTGGGCCCTGTCCCAGGCCAGGAACGCGTCCAGGGCCGGGCCGCCCGCCGCGAGCTCGTCCGCGCCGATCCACCCCGCGCCGCGGGGGGCGGGTTGGTGCGCGGCGCGCTCCTCCACCCGCAGGCCCTCGTACGCCGCCGTCAGCCGTGCGTACGCGTCCGCCAGCGGGGAGGCGGGGGGCGCGAGGACGGGGGCGAGGGCGGGCGCGGGCATGCGGCATCACCGATCAGAGGGTCGTGATCGACATAGGTAAGCCTTACCTTAGCCGATCCGGGGCCGTCTGTATCCACACTTCCCGGACGGATTCAACTATTCTCCCGACAGGCCGAGACCCACAGGAGGACCGAGTGCACAAAGCGGCCCGTGTCGGGGTGTCGGCTCTGATCCCGACCCAGAAGGTACTGCGCCACTCCGTACGCGGACAGGTGCTGGAGGCGCTGCGCGCCGCGCTGGTCGACGGCGAACTGGTACCCGGAGAGATCTACTCCGGGCCGGTACTCGGGGAACGCTTCGGCGTCTCCGCGACGCCGGTGCGCGAGGCGATGCAGCAGCTCGCCCTCGAAGGGGCCGTGGAGTGCCTGCCGAACCGCGGCTTCAGGGTCCTGGAGAGGACCCCGCGGGCGCTCGCCGAGCTGGCCGAGGTACGGGCGCTGATCGAGGTGCCGGTGATGCTGCGGCTGGCCCGTACGGTCCCGGCCGGGACCTGGTCCGCCCTGCAGCCGGCCGCCGCCGCCACGGCGGCCGCCGCCGCTGCCGGGGACCTGGCCGGCTACGCGGACGCCGACCGGGCCTTCCACCGGGAAGTGCTGGCCCTGGACGGCAACGACCAGCTGGTCCAGGTCGCGGAGGAGCTCCACCGGCGCTCGCAGTGGCCGGTCCCCGGCGCGGCACGGGTGCGCCGGGCGGACCTGGTCGCGGACGCGGCGGAGCACTCGGCGCTGCTGGAGGCGTTGATCGCGGGCAACCTGCCGGTGGTCGAGTCCCTGGTCCGGGAACACTTCGCCGGCTCGGCCGCCGCCTGACGCCGCCCCTCGCTCGCGCGTCCGTGCGCCACCGTTGCCGGGGGCCGGCCCCCGGGCCCCCGGGCCCCCGCGCCTCAATCGCCGGCGAGGCTGGATCGTCCCGGCGGGGCCGGATTGCCTCGGCTGGGGTGGGGTCCTGTGAGGCTTGCGGGTCGGCCATGCAGCCTCGCCGGCGTTTGCGGCGCGGGTTCGGGCAGAGCCCGGGCTGGGGGCCGGGTTCGGCGGCCCAGCCCCGCCGGCGTTCGAGGCGCGGGGTGCGGGCCGGGCCCGAGGCGGGGTCAGGTGGCTGGGGTCGGGTGGAGTTGGTCGGCGAGCCAGGTCGGGATGCCGCCCAGGAGGCGGAACAGGCGGCGGGCCTCGGCCCGGAGCCGGCTGGCCTCCGGCTCCGGCTCGGCCTCCGCGAGTGCCGCCAGGGCCGGGGCGGTTCCGACCAGGAACCCGAGTTCCTCGCGGATGCGGAGCGACTCCGCGAAGCCCTTGCGGGCCTCCGCGACCTCCCCGTCCCGCAGGGCCAGCGCCGCCAGGTGCCGCCACGTGAACGACAGCAGCAGGGTGTCCCCGTGCGCCGCGGCCCCGGCGTGCGCCCGCCGGTACGCCGGCCGCGCCGACTGCGGGGCGTCCGCCAGGTGCTCCGCGACCAGCCCCCGCCGCAGGTCCAGCAGCGGTCGGGTGCGGGAGTCCGGCGACAGCAGGGCGGCGGCACGGCCCAGCGCCGCCCGTGCCTCGTCCGCACGGTCGCGGACGCCGAGGACCGTGGCCGCGTACGCCAGGTGCCCCCGCTCGCAGGCTGCCGCGCCCCGCTCGTCGTCGTTCGCGGCCACCGCCTCGGCGACGCGCAGCGCGTCCTCCGCCTCGGCCCAGCCCTGCCCGGTGAACAGGCACCGCTCGATCAGCAGCGCGGTGCGCTGCACGGCGGCGCCGGCGTCGTCGTCGACATGCGGGGCCAGCAGGGCCGCCGCATCGGTCCAGCAGCCGCGCGAACGCAGCCGCCATATCGCCCGCTGGAGGGGGTCGTCCCCCCCGGTGGTTCCGGCACCGGACATGGCGGTGTCCGCCACATTGCCCTCCCCAAAGCAACAAGCAGCAAGCACGTCTTCGAGCCCTGGGGCGAAATGAGAGCACGGATCGGCGGGTTCGGCCAAGGGGTCGGGTGAACTCTTTCACAAAGTCCGGACGCCGCGTCAGCACTTTCCGGAACACGCCCCTCCCGCCCGTGCGGCGGAATGCTCAGCTCATGCGCAGGGCCAGGAAGAAGTCGAGCTTGTCCTCCAGCCGCGACAGGTCACGCGACGTCAACTGCTCGATTCGCCCGACCCGGTAGCGCAGCGTGTTGACGTGCAGGTGCAGTCGCGAGGCGCACCGCGTCCACGACCCGTCGCAGTCGAGGAACGCCTCCAGCGTCGGGATGAGCTCGGCCCGGTGCCGGCGGTCGTAGTCGCGCAGCGGGTCCAGCAGCCGCGCGGTGAACGCCCGCCGCACGTCGTCCGGCACGAAGGGCAGCAGCAGGACGTGCGAGGCCAGCTCGTGGTGGCCCGCCGCGCAGACCCGGCCGGGGCGCGCCGCGGCCACCCGGCGGGCGTGCCGCGCCTCCTCCAGCGCCCCGCGCAGCCCCTCGGCGGAGTGCACGGCCGCGCTGACGCCCAGGGTGAGCCGGCCGTCGCCGTCCAGCCCCGCCTGCAGCGGTTCGCGTACGGCGGCCAGCAGCTCGTCGGCGTGCAGGGCGGCGTCCGGGCCCTTGTCCTCGCCCGGTTCCCCGGGGCGGGAGGGCAGCGGCACCAGCGCGATGGCCTCGTCCCCGGTGTGCGCGACGGCGATCCGGTCCGAGGGCTCCGGGCCCGAGGCGGACGGGTCGACGAGGATCTCCTCCAGCAGCGACTGGGCCACCGGGCCGCCGGGGATGTCCCCGCCGTCCCAGTCCACCCGGGCCACGACGACCTGCCAGTGCGGGGCGGCGCCCAGCCCCGGCAGCAGCACGGGGGCCGCCACCCGCAGGCGGGCCGCGATCTCGGCGGGCGCGGCACCCGTCTGGACCAGCTCCAGCACCTCCTGCGCCAGCCGGCGGCGCACCGTGCGGGCCGCGTCGCGCCGGTCCCGCTCGACGGCGATCAGCTGGGTGACGCCCTGCAGCAGGTCCAGCCGCTCGGCGGGCCACTCGCCCGCGTCCGCCTCGACCGCCAGCAGCCAGTCCGACAGCACGCTCTCGCGCACGTCGCGGCTGCCGGGCCCGCCGGGGCCGGCCGGGCCGCGCCCCCCGCTCCTGATCGGGAACAGCGAGTAGGTAATACCCTGGATGGAGATCCGGTGCGGGCCCCTGCGCCCGGTGCGGACCGCCGCGAGGTGCTCGCCGGCCAGAGCCGCACAGATGCCCGGCGCCAGGGGTTCTCCCGCTCCGGCGATCTGCCGGCCCGTGGGGGACAGCACCCAGGCGCGCAGATCGAGGTCGGTGGTGAGCAGATCGAGCACCACGTCCGGCCCGCCGCCCGCGGGGCCCGAGGTCATCAGACGGCGGTGGCGGTCGACGACGGCCGCGAGGTCGCCGGCGCGCTCCCCGGAGACCTGCCGTACGACGTATTCGGTGATCGTGGCGAATGCAACGTCCTCGTTCACGGCGAACAGCGGCAGGCGGTGGTGTGCGCAGGCCGACACGAGATCGTCCGGGATGTCGCCCAGCTCGGCTTCGCCGGCGGCGAGCCCGGCGACGCCCGCGCTCGCGAGGATTCGTACGAACGGCTCGGAGTCGGCCGAATTTCTTCGCCAGGCCAGCCCGGTGAGGACGAGTTCGCCCCCGGTGAGGTATCGGCTGGGATCCCTCAGGTCGGTCGTCATGACGCCGCGGACCGTCCGGTCGAGTTCGTCCTCGCCGCCCAGCAGCCGCAGCCCCAGCGCCTCGGTTTCCAGCAGTGCGCGCAGCCGCATGGTGTCGCCGCCGATCTGTCTCGAATGTTGCCGTTGGAAATCGGGCAGGTCGTTGCATCCTGCCTTTCATACGAATCTACAAGACGAGGGAGGCCGCCAGCCAACTCCTTCATGGTTTCGGTGACTGCACCCGAGGGACACCCGGCTTGTGTACTGGCTCCACACCGCGTTAACACCACGTGAACGACCAGTCGAGGGCCCGTCCGCCTCCTGGCTTGAAGTGAACGACCCGATTACAAGAAGAGAGCCGCGCATGGACTTCCTTCGCCCCGCCAGCTGGGAGGAGGCGCTCGCCGCGAAGGCCGAGTACCCGACAGCTGTGCCGATTGCGGGTGGCACCGACATCATGGTCGAGATCAATTTCGACCACCGCCGTCCGGAGTACCTCCTCGACCTGGGCCGCATCGAGCTGCTGCGGGAGTGGGAGGTCGGCGAGGAGGTCACCAGGCTGGGCGCCTCCGTCCCCTACACCCAGATCATGGAGAACCTGCGGGAAACGCTGCCGGGTCTCGCGCTCGCCTCGCACACGGTCGCGTCCCCGCAGATTCGCAACCGCGGCGGTGTCGGCGGCAACCTCGGTTGCGCCTCGCCCGCCGGCGACTCCCACCCGGCCCTGCTCGCCGCGGGCGCCGAGGTCGAGGTCGAGTCCGTACGCGGCACCCGCATGATCCCGATCGACGAGTTCTACACCGGCGTCAAGCGCAACGCGCTCGCCGCGGACGAGCTCATCAAGACGATCCACGTCAAGAACGCCACCGGCCCGCAGCAGTACTCCAAGGTCGGCACGCGCAACGCCATGGTCATCGCGGTGTGCGCGTTCGGCCTGGCCCTGCACCCGCGGACCCGTACGGTCCGCACCGGCATCGGCTCGGCCGCGCCGACCCCGATCCGGGCCCGGGCCGCAGAGGAGTTCCTCAACGCAGCGCTCGAAGAAGGCGGGTTCTGGGAGTCCGGCAAGGTCATCACCCCGTCGATCGCCAAGCAGTTCGGTGAGCTCGCCTCCGGCGCGTGCAACCCGATCGACGACGTCCGCGGCACGGCGAAGTACCGCCGTCACGCGGTCGGCATCATGGCTCGCCGCCAGCTGGTCTGGACGTGGGAGCAGTACCGCGGCACCAACGGCCGCTCGCTCGAAGGGGCTGCGTAACCATGCGCGTCAATTTCACCGTCAACGGCCGTCCGCAGCAGGCTGACGACGTCTGGGAGGGCGAGTCCCTCCTGTACGTCCTGCGCGAGCGCCTGGGCCTGCCCGGCTCCAAGAACGCCTGCGAGCAGGGCGAGTGCGGTTCCTGCACGGTGCGCCTCGACGGCGTGCCGGTCTGTTCCTGCCTCGTCGCCGCCGGCCAGGTCGAGGGCCGCGACGTCGTGACCGTCGAGGGCCTCGCCGACTTCGCCAGGCAGCGCGAGGAGCACGGCCACTCCTGCGGCACCGGTGCGTGCGGCGGCGGCGCCCAGGGCGTCTCCACCGACGAGGCCCGGCAGTGGACCGCCAAGGGCACCGACTCGCAGACCGGCGAGGGCGTCGAGCTCTCCCCGATCCAGCAGGCGTTCATCGACGCCGGCGCCGTCCAGTGCGGCTTCTGCACCCCGGGCCTGCTGGTCCAGGCCGACGCGCTGCTGGAGAGCAACGCCGACCCGTCCGACCAGGACATCCGTGAGGCCCTCTCCGGCAACCTCTGCCGCTGCACGGGCTACGAGAAGATCCTCGACGCGGTCCGCCTGGCGGCCGCCCGCCAGGGAGAGGCGGTCTGACCATGGCCAACACCCGCACCGCGCCGTCCGGTACGCCGACCAACGTCTCCCAGAAGCACAACCAGGGCGGCATCGGCGAGTCCACGCTCCGCCCGGACGGCACCCTGAAGGTCACCGGCGAGTTCGCGTACTCCTCGGACATGTGGCACGAGGACATGCTGTGGGGCCAGACCCTGCGCAGCCCCGTCGCCCACGCCGAGATCGCGAGCATCGACATCTCCGAGGCGCTGGCCATGCCCGGCGTCTACTCGGTCCTCACCTACGCGGACCTGCCGGCCGCGATGAAGAACTACGGCCTGGAGATCCAGGACACCCCGGTCCTCGCCAACGGCCGCGTACGCCACCACGGCGAGCCCGTCGCCCTCGTGGCCGCCGACCACCCGGAGACGGCCCGCCGCGCCGCCGCCAAGATCAAGATCGACTTTCGGGAGCTGCCGGTCGTCACGGACGAGGCCTCCGCCCTCGCCCCCGACGCCCCGCTGCTCCACCCGGGCCGCGACGACCACCACGCCGGCCACGTCCCGCACCCGAACGTCGTGCACCGCCAGCCGATCGTCCGCGGCGACGTGGAGGAGGCCCGCAAGCGGGCCGACGTGATCGTCGAGGGCGAGTACACCTTCGGCATGCAGGACCAGGCCTTCCTCGGCCCGGAGTCCGGCCTCGCCGTGCCCTCCGAGGACGGCGGCGTCGACCTGTACGTCGCCACCCAGTGGCTGCACTCCGACCTCCGCCAGATCGCCCCCGTCCTCGGCCTGCCCGAGGAGAAGGTCCGCATGACGCTCTCCGGCGTCGGCGGTGCCTTCGGCGGCCGCGAGGACATCTCGATGCAGATCCACGCCTGCCTGCTGGCCCTCGCGACCAACAAGCCGGTCAAGATGGTCTACAACCGCTTCGAGTCCTTCTTCGGCCACGTGCACCGCCACCCGGCCAAGCTGTACTACGAGCACGGCGCCACCAAGGACGGCAAGCTCACGCACCTGAAGTGCCGGATCGTCCTGGACGGCGGCGCCTACGCCTCGGCCTCCCCGGCGGTCGTCGGCAACGCCTCCTCGCTCTCGGTCGGCCCGTACGTCGTCGAGGACGTGGACATCGAGGCCATCGCCCTCTACACGAACAACCCGCCCTGCGGCGCCATGCGCGGCTTCGGCGCCGTCCAGGCCTGCTTCGCGTACGAGGCCCAGATGGACAAGCTCGCGGCCAGGCTCGGCATGGACCCGGTCGAGTTCCGCCAGCTCAACGCCATGGAGCAGGGCACGATCATGCCCACCGGCCAGGTCGTGGACTCCCCGGCACCGGTCGCCGAGCTGCTGCGCCGGGTCAAGGCCCGCCCGCTGCCGCCGGAGCGCCAGTGGGAGTCGGCCGGCGAGAGCGCGGACGTCCGTGCACTGCCCGGCGGCCTGTCGAACACCACCCACGGCGAGGGCGTCGTCCGCGGCGTCGGCTACGCGGTCGGCATCAAGAACGTCGGCTTCTCCGAGGGCTTCGACGACTACTCCACCGCCCGCGTGGTGCTGTCGGTGGTGAACGGCGAGGCCGTCGCGATGGTCCACACGGCCATGGCGGAGGTCGGCCAGGGCGGTGTCACCGTCCACGCGCAGATCGCCCGTACCGAGCTCGGCGTCACCCACGTGACCATCCACCCGGCCGACACGCAGGTCGGCTCCGCCGGTTCCACGTCCGCCTCCCGGCAGACGTACATGACCGGCGGCGCCGTGAAGAACACCTGCGAGGCCGTGCGCGAGAAGGTCCTGGAGATCGGCCGGCGGAAGAACGGCTCCTACCACCCGGCGTGGGCCACCGCCGAGCTGCTCCTCGAAGGCGGCAAGGTCGTCACCGACGGCGGCGAGGTCCTCGCGGACATCGCCGAGCTGCTGGAGGGCGAGGACGCCATCGACGTCGAGCTGGAGTTCCGCCACCGGCCGACCGTCGCCTTCGACCTGGTCACCGGCCAGGGCGACGGCCACGTCCAGTACACCTTCGCCGCCCACCGCGCGGTCGTGGAGGTGGACACGGAGCTCGGCCTGGTCAAGGTCGTCGAGCTGGCCTGCGCCCAGGACGTCGGCAAGGCCCTCAACCCGCTCTCCGTCGTCGGCCAGATCCAGGGCGGCACGACCCAGGGCCTCGGTGTCGCGGTGATGGAGGAGATCATCGTGGACCCGAAGACCGCGAAGGTGCGCAACCCCTCCTTCACGGACTACCTGATCCCGACGATCCTCGACACCCCGAGCATCCCGGTCGACTACCTGGAGCTCGCCGACCCGAACGCGCCGTACGGCCTGCGCGGTCTCGGCGAGGCCCCGACGCTGTCGTCCACCCCGGCCGTCCTCGCGGCGATCCGGGCGGCGACCGGCCTGGAGCTCAACAAGACGCCGATCCGTCCGGAAGCCCTCACCGGCACCCTGTAGGACGGCGTCCTCCGGGGGCCGCGAGGCCCCCGGACCCCAGACCTTCCGGGCGGTGCGACAGCGGAACGTCACACCTTCGGCGAAGCACCGCCCGGAGCACACGGAGTCCGGCACACGGGGACCGCACCGCTCGCGGTCCGCCCCACCGGCAGTACCCCCGAAGAGAAGAAAAGGCGACGCCAGCACCCCGGCACCGTCTCCAGTACCGCAGAACCCCCGCAGTACCCGCAGTACACGCAGTCTGCAATCGCGTCGCCTCGGGCCGTCACCCCGGGTCGTGCAGCCAACGGCATTTCCCAAATCCCGCCTCCGAAGACTTCGAGCGGGTGCCCCTGTGAACCTTGGGAGTTAGGCACCATGACCCAGTCCTCTGTGGAGCCCAAGACCAGCGCGGAAGAGGCCGGCGACGGCTCTCGCAACCCCGCCGGGCGTTCTTGGCTCGACCGGTACTTTCACATCACCCATAGAGGGTCGAACGTCGGCAGAGAAGTTCGTGGCGGTATCACGACCTTCATGGCCATGGCGTACATCCTCCTGCTCAACCCGCTGATCCTCTCCGGCAAGGACGTCGCCGGGGACACCCTGAGCCAGAAGGCCCTGATCACGGCCACGGCGTTCGCCGCCGCCGTGACCACGCTGCTGATGGGCTTCTTCGGCAAGGTCCCGCTCGCGCTGGCCGCCGGCCTGTCCGTCTCGGGCGTGCTGGCCTCGCAGGTCGTCCCGCAGATGACCTGGCCGCAGGCCATGGGCATGTGCGTCATGTACGGCGTCGTGATCTGTCTCCTGGTCGTCACCGGCCTCCGCGAGATGATCATGAACGCGATCCCGCTCGCGCTCAAGCACGCGATCACGATGGGCATCGGCCTGTTCGTCGCCCTCATCGGCCTGGTGAAGTCCGGCTTCGTGCACGAGAACCCCGCCCCGGGCGGCGGCCCCGTGACCCTCGGCCCGACCGGCGAGCTCGCCGGCTGGCCCGTGCTCCTCTTCGCCGTCACCCTGCTGCTGATCTTCATGCTCCAGGCCCGCAAGGTCCCCGGCGCCATCCTGATCGGCATCGTCACCGGTACCGTCCTCGCCGCCGTCCTGAACGTCGTCATCGACATCGACGACAAGGCCTGGGCCAGCGGCCCGCCGGTCCTGGAGGGTTCGGCCGTCTCGATGCCCGACTTCTCGCTCTTCGGGCAGGTCGAGTTCGGCGGCTGGGGCGAGGTCGGCGCGATGACCGTCGGCATGATCGTCTTCACCCTGGTGCTGGCCGGCTTCTTCGACGCCATGGCCACCATCATCGGTGTCGGCACCGAGGCCAAGCTGGCCGACGACAAGGGCCGGATGCCCGGCCTGTCCAAGGCCCTGTTCATCGACGGCGCCGGCGGCGCCATCGGCGGCTTCACCGGCGGCTCCGGCCAGACCGTGTTCGTCGAGTCCGCGACCGGCGTCGGCGAGGGTGCCCGCACGGGCCTCGCCTCCCTGGTCACCGGCCTCTTCTTCGCCGCCTGCATCTTCTTCACCCCGATCACGCAGATCGTCCCCGGTGAGGTCGCCGCCGCCGCCCTGGTGGTCATCGGCGCGATGATGATGCAGAACGCCCGCCACGTGGACTGGGCCGACACCGCGACCTCGATCCCGGTCTTCCTCACCGTCGTGCTGATGCCCTTCACGTACTCGATCACGGCCGGTGTCGCCGCCGGTGTGATCTCGTACGTCGCGATCAAGGTCGCCCAGGGCAAGGCCCGCGAGATCGGCGGATTCATGTGGGGACTGACGGCTGTGTTCATCGTCTTCTACGCACTGAACCCCATCGAGGGCTGGCTCGGGGTCCACTGACCCTGACCGAAAAGCACTGACCCTCCACGCATCCGATACTGGAACCCGAACCTCCGAGGAGGCCGCAATGCTGGACATCGCCGAAGAACTGAACCGGTGGGTCGAGCAGGGACGCGACTTCGCCGTCGCCACCGTCGTGGCGGTCGGGGGCAGCGCACCCCGGCAGCCCGGGGCGGCCCTCGCCGTCGACAGCGAGGGCACGGCCATCGGCTCGGTCTCCGGCGGATGCGTGGAGGGCGCGGTGTACGAGCTGTGCCGCCAGGCGCTGGAGGACGGCGAGACCGTCCAGGAGCGCTTCGGCTACAGCGACGACGACGCCTTCGCCGTCGGCCTGACCTGCGGCGGCATCATCGACATCCTCGTCACCCCGGTGCCCGTCGGCTCCCCGGGCCGCGAGGTGTTCGCCGCCGCCCTCGCCGCGGCCTCCCGCGGCGAGGCCGCGGCCGTCGCCCGGATCGCCGAGGGCCCGGACGAACTCAAGGGCCGCGCCGTACTGGTCCGCGGCGACGGCGGATTCGAGGGCGGCCTCGGCGGCCACCCCGAACTCGACCGCACGGTCGCGGAGGAGGCGCGCGCCATGCTCGACGCCGGCAGGACCGGCGTGCTGGAGATCGGCGCCGACGGCCGGCTCTGCGGGGAACCGCTGAAGGTCCTGGTCGAGTCCAGCGTCCCGCCGCCGCGGATGATCGTCTTCGGCGCCATCGACTTCGCCTCCGCCCTGGTGCGGATCGGCAAGTTCCTCGGCTACCACGTGACGCTGTGCGACGCGCGCCCCGTGTTCGCGACGAAGAAGCGTTTCCCCCAGGCGGACGAGATCGTCGTGGACTGGCCGCACAGATACCTGGAGAGCACCGAGGTCGACGGCCGGACCGTGCTGTGCGTGCTCACGCACGACGCCAAGTTCGACGTCCCGCTGCTGCAGCTGGCCCTACGGCTGCCCGTCGCCTACGTCGGCGCGATGGGCTCGCGCCGCACCCACGAGGACCGCAACCGGCGGCTGCGCGAGGTCGGCGTGACCGAGCTCGAACTCGCCCGCCTGCGCTCCCCGATCGGCCTGGACCTCGGCGCCCGCTCCCCGGAGGAGACCGCGCTGTCCATCGCCGCCGAGATCGTCGCCAACCGCCGCGGCGGCTCCGGGGCGGCCCTGACCGGCGGACACATCCCGATCCACCCCGACACCTCGAACACGGTGGTCGGCAGGATCGGCTCGGTGGCTTGAAGGGGCGGCCCCGGATCCGCAGGGACGGCCACCGCGGGTCGATGACCCGCAGGCATGAGGCCATGAGGCCATGAGGCCATGAGGGCGTGAGGGCGTGAGGGCCGAAGGCGCGACGCCATGAGGGCATGAGGAAAAGGGCGCAGCCACGGGGGTTGCGCCCTTTCGCTGCAGCCCCTATTTTACCCGCCGGTAACAGCGCCTGCCTGCAACGGAGTTGAGCGAATGTCCCGGACCGACCGGCCCGCCCGCACGCCCGTGCGCCGCACCCTCCTCGCCGTGGGCGCGCTGGCCGCGGCCGCCCTCGCGGCCGGCACCGCGACGCCGGCGGCCTCGGCGTCCGCACCCGAAGCGGCGCCCCCGGCCCCCGCCGCCTCCGCGGGGCTGCGCGAGGTGCTGTTCGTGGGGAACAACTGGGAGGGCACCGCCGACGTCCTCGCCTCCGTCGGCAACCTGGAGCGCATCGGCCGCATCAACGTCGTCCCCGACAAGGAGGAACGCCTCCGGGAGATCTACCTCAACCCGATCAAGCTGGGCTTCTTCCTCGGGATCCGGCACACCGCCGGCGAGGGCCACGACCAGTTCGTCGACGACATGTACACCACCCCGGACGGCTCCGCCGTGGTCGTCTCCCGCCCCAGCTTCGCCGACGTCGTCTCCCTCGACCTGCGCACCGGCCGGGTCAACTGGCGCTTCCCGGTGGCCGGGTACCGCTCCGACCACATGGCCGTCTCGCCCGACGGCACCCGCGTCGCCGTCTCCGCGTCCACGGCGAACACCGTGCACGTCCTCGACATCGCGACCGGCCGCCAGGTCGGCTCCTTCACCACCGGCGACAAGCCGCACGAGAACGCCTTCACCCGCGACGGCCGCTTCCTGTGGAACAGCTCCATCGGCGACGTGACCTCCGCCCTGGACGCCCCCTGGCTGGACTGGACGAAGGGCGACCGCAAGATCACGGTGGCCGATGCGCAGACCTTCCGCACGGTCCGCACCATCGACATGCGGGAGCGGCTGGACGCCGCCGGCCGCAAGGACCTCTCCGACGCCGTGCGGCCCATGTCGATGAGCCCCGACGAGTCCACGCTCTACTTCCAGGTGTCGTTCTTCAACGGGTTCGTCGAGTACGACGTCGCCGCCGACCGCATCACCCGCGTCAAGTCCCTCCCGCAGAACCCCGCCACCAGCGGCGACCGCACCACCTGGGTCAACGACTCCCGCCACCACGGCATGTCGATGAGCCCCGACGGCGCCAAGCTGTGCATCGCCGGCACCATGGACGACTACGCCACCGTCGTGGACAGGGCCACCCTCGCCGAGGGCCCGCTGGTCCCCGCCGACAAGCCGTACTGGGCCACCGTCGACGGCGACGGCACCGGCTGTGTGATCTCCGAGAGCGGCTCCGACCGGGTCACCGCCATCGACTTCGCCACCGGCGCGAAGCGGGTGTCCGTCCCCGTCGGCGACCACCCGCAGCGCGTACGGATCGGCCACGTCCCGGCCGGCTGGACGGGCCCCGCGAGGTGACCGCCCAGCCGGTGGCGGCGGGTCAGGCGGGCCGCCGCCCCACGGCGGCCGCCGACACCCCGAACGCCGGCAGACCGAACGAGGCGTGCCCCGGGGCCGCCGGAACCCCGGCCGGGGCGCGGCGCAGGTCCTCCTCCCCGAAACGGCGGGTGCTGCGGTGCCAGTGGAGGTTGGACGCCATCCAGTCCTCCAGCCCCCGTACGTACGCGTCCAGCCAGGCGCGCGCCGTCCGGTCGAGGCCGTGGTCCGCGTACAGCACCGGGAGCTGGTGGTCGCGGATGTGCTCGAACTCGCGGATGCGCTGGACGAGCAGGTCGGAGACGATCCGGAACGCCTGCGGGTAGTCGATGTCGAAGAAGTTCTGGGTGACGAGGACGTGGTTGTGCACCCCGCCCTCGAACTCGACGTCCCGCTGGTACGAGAAGAGGTCGTTGACGAGGCACCCGACGTCGGCGGCGGCGCTCTCCAGCGAGCGCACCGCCCCGTCCCGCCGGACCGCGGGCGGCACCCCGCCGTCCCCGCGTCCGGCCCTGGCCAGGAACATCGTCAGCTGACTGCCGAAGGTGAGGCGGCGCATCTCCGCGTAGTCGACCGGGTCGGGGATCCGGTTCACGGCCGTGTTGCCGATCTCCCACACCCAGCTGTCCAGCGTCCCGGCGACGAGGCCGCGGAACTCCTCCAGGTCCGCCCCGCCCATCGAGGCGGCCGTCCGGTCCCACAGGTCCTTCAGGCTCCGCTCCATCACGGTGGCCGGCTCCACCCCGGCCCCGGCCCCCTCCCCACCGAGCGGCATCAGGGCGATCAGCCGGTCCGTCGCCGCCCTCGCCGCGGCGGGCGACTTCGCCCGGCCGAAGACCCTGGGGTAGTAGTCGTCCGCGTACGTGCCCCAGGCCACCCACAGTGCGCCCAGGCACAGCGCGCCGGCCGTGGCACCGGGGTCCATGCCCGCGCAGAACAGGGCGAGGTCCATGCCCACCAGCTCGTCCTCGGTCCACAGGTCCGAGCCGGGGTCGCCGGGCTGCGACCCCAGCAGGCCCACGTCCCGGCACCAGTCGACCAGTTCGCGGCGGGCCAGGTCGAGGTGCGGGCTGAGGGACAGCGGGAACGGCATGCCGAGGTCGGGCAGCAGCGGCGGCCCCACCTTCCGGTACGGCACGTGCGTGAAGCTGCGCCGCCGCAGCCCCTCCGAGCGCGGGGTGAGGACCGAACGCCAGTCGAGGGCGGCGGTGCCCGGACCGCCGGGCACGAACGGCAGGGCGACCGGCCCGGCCCCCCGCGCCCCCTCGTTCATGTACCGGCTGGAGACCAGGTGCCACTCGTGGCCACCGGACTGCCAGTCCTGCAGCCCCTTCGCGTACGCCATCACGGCGGCCGCCTCGTCCGGGCCCAGGCCGTGCTGTACGGCGAGGGCGGGCACCTCGGCGAGCGCCGTGTACTCGAACTGCTGGAGCCGGGAGGTCAGCAGGTCGTTCGACAGGTCGGCGGCCTCCTGGGTGGAGCAGCCCAGGAAGGTCTCCAACACCAGCACGGCGTTGGAGAGTTCGCCCTCCTGCTCCACCTCGCGCTGGTAGGAGAAAAGGTCGTTGCGGATGTGGACCGCGTCGGCGAACGCGTCGCGCAGCACCTGGAGCGGGCGGGCGTGTGCGACCCGGGCCGGTACCTCGGCGGCCACGTACTCGACCAGACCGGCCGACCAGGGCGCACCGCCGACCTTGCGGCGCATCTCCACGTACTCCAGCGGGTTGGCCACCCGGCCCATGTTGATGTTGTGGAGCTCCCACATCGACTCGTCGAGGAGGTTCCGCGTGGACTCGGAGAACCGTTCCCTCCAGTCCATCGACATCACGGGCACGGTCCGCGTCCACAGGTCCCTCAAGCCCGCCTCGACCGGGTTCGCCGGCTCGGGGAACCCGTCCGCGAGGTCCATCGGCATGAACGCCGCCAGCCCGTCGAGGTACGCCCGGGCGCCCTCCCGGTCCTGGGTGCGCTTGTACACCTCCAGGAAGTGGTCGTCGAAGAAGAACACCCACACGTACCAGTCGGTGACCAGCTCCAGCGCGTCACTGCCGCAGTCGGGATGGGTGTAGGAGCACAGCAGCGCGTAGTCGTGCGCGTCGAGGTCCTCCTGCGTCCAGACGCCCGACCCCTCCAGCATCCCGAAGCCGCGGGCCCACTGCGCGGTGTGGGCTCTCGCCGCCTCCAGGTGCGGGTTCAGTCGGGCCGGATAGGGGACGTAGAACTCCGGCAGTCGGAACGGCTGCGTCACGGCGGGTCAGGCCTTTCGGTCCGAGGGCACGGGGGCTCCCTTGCCTGCGGCCCCCGCACGAGATCAGCAGGGCTTTACCCCACCCGCCGCCGATACGAGGAAGAGTTCACCGCTTCAGGTGACACGTGAACCGTTCCGCACCGCGCGCGCCGGGCGGTGGTGAGGTGTCCGCCTCCCGCCGTACGCGGGAGGCGGACGACGGGAGGGATGAGGCCCCGGACGGGACCTCACCCCTCGGTGTTCAGAGCCGTGCGTCAGAGGACGACGTCATAGCCGTTCCAGCCGTTGCCGATCAGGACGCGGCCCTGGCCCGGCAGGAAGTCGTAGAGCTCACCGTTGTCCAGGACGCCGACGTGCTCCGCGGCGCCGTCGCTGTTGAGGTCGGTGGGGTACGGGGTCCATCCGCCGACCCACCAGCCGTTACCCTCGAACGTCCGGGCACCGAAGGAGATCTTCCCGTCCGCGCCGGTGCTGTTGGGGAACAGGTAGACCTCGCCCTGGTCGGTGCGGCCCACGATGTCGATCTTGCTGTCGCCGTTGAGGTCGGCGTACCGCAAGGTCTCCCACCCCCCGGGCCAGAAGCCGTTCCCGATGAACTGGCGTCCACTGAGGGTGCTGGTGCCGGTTCCACCCGCGCCGGGGTAGACCCACAGGTCGGCGTTGCCGTCACGGGCGAAGACGTCGGTGCGGCCGTCGAGGTTGACGTCACCGAAGCCGAGGTCGTAGCCGTTCCAGCCGACCCCGATGAGGTAGCGGCCGGAGAACGCGTTGGTCTCGGAGCCTGTTCCCGGGAAGAGGTAGAGATCACCCTCCTTGGTGCGGCCGACGATGTCCGAACGGCCGTCGTTGTTGAGGTCGGCGGTGTACAGGTTCGTCCAGTAGTCGCGCCAGAACCCGTTGCCGATGAAGTAGCGGGCGCCGAGCGTGCTGGTGCCGCTGCCGCCGGTTCCCTTGTAGACCCACGCGTCGCCCTGGGCGTCGCGGGCGAGGACATCGGTGAAACCGTCGCTGTTGTAGTCCGGCCGGCTCTGCGAGCCGCTCGTCCACAGGCTCTGGCCGGAGGCGTTGTAGATCACGAGCACGCCGCGGCTCTGCAGCACGGCGTAGGAGTAGGGGGTGCCGGTCCTGCTGCTCCACAGGGCTGTCTTGCCGTCTGCTTCGTAGACGACGAAGTTCCCGTCCGTCTGCATGCGCGCCACGGCGCCGTTGTGGCCGCCGGTGTTCGTGGACCAGATCTGCTTGTTGTCCTTGGTGGTCAGGACCAGGTTGCCGTCGGTCCGCATGACGAGCTTGGCGTTGCCCGAGTTGAACTCCTCGCCGGAGGCCAGCGTGGTGCCCGCCGGGATCTTCGCTCCGGGGACGCCGTCGATCTGGTAGGAGCCGGAGAACGACGTGACGGTGCCGCCCGAGGCGATCCCGTTCCAGCCGACGACCGTGTTGTCGGCCTGACGGGCCCACAGGTCGCTCACGCCGTCACCGGAGAGATCGCCCACGGATCCGATCTGCGGGAAGGCGGCTTGGGGCACGCCGCCGCCGATCTTGGTGCGGGTCCGGGTGCCCCAGGTGGCGAGGTCGACGATCAGGTCGCCGTTGCCCTTCTGGCCGTAGGTGCGCAGGACGTCGCCGGTGGCGTTGTCCCGGAGCCAGAGGTCCGGAACCTTGTCCCCGTTGAGGTCGCCGGGGGCGATGACGGTGTACTTGTCCCAATCGGTGTTGCCGACGAGGACCGGCTCCGCGGTGCTGTCGAGGGCTCCGGAGACGCTTCCGTAGTAGGCCCACAGCTGCTTGCCCTGCTTGACCAGGAGATCGGGCAGGTCGTCCTTGTTGAGGTCGCCGGGCGCGATGACCTGCTCGGCGTTGTACCAGTGGTCGTCGCCGTTCCAGTCCGGACCGTAGTCGCATCCGGCGTTCGGGGCCTTCTTGGGGCACGCGACCGTCATCTCGATCGGGTTGTCCGCGCCGCCCTTGCCGTCGTTCGCGTAGACGAAGAGCTTCTTCTCCGTCGTCCCGGTGGGTTGTTCGAGCGACACGAGGTCGTTGTACCCGTTGCCGTCCCAGTCGCCGAGCGTGTCGATGCGGGCGCCGTTGAAGTTGGTGCCCGCCCTGGTCGCGGCGGTGAACTTGCCGTTGCCCTGGCCGGTATAGGTCATCAGGTTGCCGAAGGAGTCGTTGCTCCAGATGTCGCGGTTCCCGTCGCCGTTGAGGTCGCCGGGAGCGTCCTTGGTGGCCGAGCGGGTGGCGTAGAAGAGGTACGCCGTGGTGTCGGAGCGGTTGCCGGCCGCGTCCTGGCTGAAGGCGTAGAGGTAGTGCGGGCCGGCGCCCGGCGGGGTGAGCTGGACGTCGACCGAGGCGCCGGGGGTCACGGTGCTGCTCTTGAGCTCCGGATCCCAGTCGGTGTAGTACCCGTACCAGGTGACGTCCTTCACGCCGTTGGCGGCGAGGGTGAACGTGCCGGGCGTACGGGCCTTGCCGGTCGTGGCGGGCCAGCCGTTCCTGCCGTCGGGGAAGACGGTCGAGCTGATCTTCGGCGCCTTGGTCGGCCGGCTGCGGTCTACCGAGAACTTGCAGGTCTGCGACCAGGCGGAGGTGGCGTTGTCCTGATCGGTCGCCCGGACCTTCCAGGTGTAGTCGCCGTCGGGCAGGCTGGTGTCAGGGACGGCCCACGTCGCGACCTTGCCGTTGTTGGCGGGGATCGCCCGGGTGGCGACGGGAGTGCTCTGACCGGCCTTGAAGATCTGGTACTCGGCGGACAGGTTGCCGGCGTCGGGGTCCGAGATCGTCGAATAGAGGCTGACCGTGGCGTTGCCGATCTTTCCGCCCTCGACGCACGGGACCCAGGGCGAGGTACCAGGGTCGGCCGGGGTGCGGGGCGGGTTGTTGTACTCCGTCTCCAAGGTGATGGTCTTGGGGTCGAAGCGCTTCCACTGGTACTGGTCGCTCTCGTTGGACGCGAACAGGCCCAGCGTCACGCTCGACCAGCCCTTGGACGCGGACTCCCGGGCGGCTGCGGTGGCGTCGAACTCCAGGTTGCCGGCGCCGCAATCGGGGCGACCCTTGGCGGCGGAGACGGTCGCCAGCTTGGTGCCCTTGCCGGGCTGGCTGTTCCAGGTGGTCGCGGAGGAGATGGGGCCGGTGGTCCACAGCTCCACGGGAGTGGGCGTGCAGGACCAGGACCACGTCTCCTTGATGCGGAACGTGGACTTGGTGACCTGGGCGCCCTTGAGGTTGGCGGTGTCGAGCTGGAAGAAGGAGCGCGACAGGCCGTTCGTCTCGCTCTCGTAGCCGACGCGGACGTCCTGCTTCGTGTTCCAGTACGAGTTCTTCGGCCAGCTCCGGTACGCCCAGGCCCAGTTCTGGCGCTCGCCCCAGGCGACCGAGGGGTCGATGAAGACGGGGTATTTGGTGGCCGCGTTGGTCAGGAGGGCCTGGTCGGGCTTGATCTCCAGGTTGCCGCCCGTCACGGCGGTCGGCATCTGAGCGTCCTTCGCACCGGACGGCGCGACGAACGCGTCGGCGGGCGCGGCGGGCTCCCCGGCCGCCGCGGCGGCCGCCGCAGGGGCGGCCGTCCTGGCCTGGGGAGCGGCGGCTCCGGTGGTGGTGGAGTCCCACATCATCGGCGCGGACGCGGTGAAGACGGTCTGGCCCGCGGGATTGACGGCACTCAGCAGGCCGGTGGTGGCATTGGACGAGACGTTCAGGCCCACGGTGTCGAGCTTGAACTTCAGGGTCGCGAGGTCCGGGTGCTTGGCCGCCTCGGCCGTCTTGACGACGAGCAGCTCCGAGAAGCCCTCGACGTCGGCCTTCAGCTGCAGGTCCACGTCCGGCAGCACGTTGGCGTACGTCGCCACGTTCGCGGCCAGCGTCGGCTTGGGCAGCGCCTTCGGCCAGGTCAGCGACAGTGTGCGGCCATCGCGCACACCGGTCAGCAGCGGCCCGGTGCCACCGCCCGAGAAGGTGATGCTGACGGCCGACGCCTTGGGAGCCACCGTGCCGTCCGTCGCGAACGCCAGCGTCGGATCGGTCGCCATCCACGCGCCGGCCCGCCGCACCCGCACCGTCGTCCCGTAGCGCTTGACGGACCACTTGCCCGTAGGCAGCGCCCAGGTGTCCGAGGTCTCGGTCCGCGCGGAAGTCAGCTCGTAGGGCTGCCCCGTTTCCTTGGCCTTGGCGAGCGCGAAGTCGGCCGGGCTCATGGAGCCGTCGGCGACAGGGTCGGTCGCGGCGACCGCGCTCTCCGACGGGTGTATTACTGCGAGCCCGGTAGCGGCAATTCCGGTTATGAGGGCCAAAGAAATGACCCGTGAAATCCCCCGCCCACCCCGTCCACCGAGGAGGGCCTCTCTTCTTCTCACGCACACTCCAACAGTCGGATATTCGCGGCAACTCTACTGCGCTCATGCGGTGTTGCACGCCTGAACTGCACTCTTTATGCCCGCTTTAGGTGTGCCGCCCCAGTTGATCCCCTGGATCGACTTGGCTGGAATCCGTGTAGGTGACGGTATGTCCGATGGGGGAATTGGCCCTGTTAGTCTGCGCCGGTAATTTTTCATGGAAACATGGGGTGGGGTGTGAGAAGATTTCGCATGCGAGGGCTTTCTGTGGCATTGGCCGCAGCTGTCCTCTCGGGCATGCTTCCCGGCGCTGTCGCCGTAGCGGACAGCAAAACGGGGCCTTCACTGCCGGAGCTGAAGCAACCGAAGGCGGTGCCGGTCAAGCCGGTCCGCGCGGGCGGGGCGAAGAAGGCCGATGACGCCGCGACGCCATGGAAGGCCCCGAAGGTCTCCTGGCCGGCTGCTGGTTCGGCGGAAGTCGACCTCGCTCCGGCTTCCGGGCCGGTGGGGAAGCGTTTCCTCTCCGGCGCGGCGCAGTCTCCGGCCGTCGGTTCGGGTGCGCAGCAGGCGGGCAGGCTCCCGGTCGCGGTGTACGCCGCTCCGGGCAAGGCGGCCGAAGCGCCTTCGAAGGTGAAGGTCTCGGTCGCCGCCAAGGACGCCGCGCGCAAGGCCGGTATCGACGGCGTACTGCTGTCGGTGGGCCGCTCGGACGGCTCGGGGCGGTCCGCGTCGGCGACGGTCGAGGTGGACTACAACTCCTTCCGCGGGGCCTACGGCGGCGACTACGTCTCCCGCCTGCACCTGGTGGAACTCCCGGCCTGTGCGCTGACCACTCCCGATCGCGCGGAGTGCCGCACGCAGAAGCCGCTGCAGACGAAGAACGACACCCGCGCGGGCAAGCTGTCCGCACAGGTCGCGACGGTCGGCGTGAGCGCGAAGTCGGCGGGCGCGCAGGCTGCCCCGGCAGCTGCCGCCGCAAGTGGCGGTGCGATGGTCCTGGCGGCGACGGCGGGCGACGCCGGCCCGACGGGCGACTACAAGGCGACCTCGCTTCAGCCGTCAGGCTCCTGGTCGTCGGGCGGTTCGACGGGCGGCTTCAGCTGGTCGTACGGGATCAACGTCCCACCTGTTCCCGGTGGTCAGGCTCCGCAGATCGGGCTGAGCTACAGCTCGCAGTCGGTCGACGGGCGGATGAGCGCCTCGAACAGCCAGGCATCGTGGATCGGCGACGGCTGGAACTGGGAGCCGGGCTTCATCGAGCGCAAGTACAAGGCGTGCAACGACGACAAGACCGGCGGCACCAACACCACCAAGGTGGGTGACCAGTGCTGGTTCAACGACAACGCCACCCTCTCGCTCGGCGGCAAGAACACCGAGCTGGTCTTCGAGCAGGGCAAGGGCTGGCACCCGGCCTCCAACTCGGGTGAGAAGGTCGAAAAGCTCACCGGTGCCAACAACGGCGACAACGACGGTGAGCACTGGAAGATCACCACGACCGACGGTGCGCAGTACTTCTTCGGTCTGAACCGTCTGCCGGGCTGGAAGGACGCGTCGACGCCGACGACGAACTCGGCGTGGACGGTCCCGGTCTTCGGCAACCAGGCGGGAGAGCCCTGCTACAACTCCTCGTTCGCGAGTGGCTGGTGCCAGCAGGCCTGGCGCTGGCAGCTGGACTACGTCGTCGCTCCCGGCGGCAGCGCGATGGCGTACTACTGGAAGACGGAGACCAACAACTACGGCCGCAACGTGTCGGACACCACGGGCAAGGCCACGGTCACCCCGTACATCCGCGGCGGCTGGCTCGACCACATCGACTACGGCCTGCGCTCCGACAGCGTCTACACGGCCAAGGCGATGGGGCAGGTCACCTTCGACGTCAGCGAGCGCTGTCTGACGGCGTGCGGTACGTTCGACGAGGCGAACTCCAAGAACTGGCCCGATGCGCCGTTCGACCTGTTCTGCAAGGACGGGGCGACGGAGTGCAAGGAGCAGTTCGCACCGACGTTCTGGTCCCGCAAGCGCCTGACCGGGATCAACACCAAGCTCCTCACGGGTGGCGTGTACCAGGACGTCGACTCCTGGACCCTGGACCAGAACTTCCCGCCGGCGGGCGACGGCATCTCCACCCCGATGTGGCTGAAGTCCATCACTCGGACCGGAAAGGCCGGTACGGGTGCCGACATCCCGCTCCCTCCGGTCACATTCGCCGGTGAGCAGCGGCCCAACCGTGTGGACGCGACGGGGGACGGTCTCGCCCCGTTCATCCGCCTGCGCATGTACCAGGTGAACACCGAGGCGGGCGGCACCATCGGTGTCACCTACTCCCAGCCCGAGTGCACCCCTTCGACCCTGCCGAAGCCGGACGAGACGAACACGACTCGCTGCTACCCGGTCAAGTGGGCCTGGGAGGGTGAGACCTCCAAGGTCGACTGGTTCAACACGTACGTCGCCACGAAGGTCGTCGAGGGCGACAACCTGGCCTCGACCCCGGACAAGGTGACCTCGTACACCTACCTCGGTGGGGCGGCCTGGGGCAAGGACACCAGCGAGTTCACCAAGGCCGAGGACCGCGTGCACTCCGTTGCCCGTGGGTACGGGCTGGTCCAGGCCCGAACGGGTGCGGCTGCCGATCCCACGATGCTGTCGGAGACCCGGTACTTCCGTGGCCTGGACGGCAAGGAGGCCAAGGACTCCGCGGGCGTCGCGGTCACCGACCGGCCCGAGTTCGCCGGCATGGTCCGCGAGACGGCCACCTACGAGGGCGATGACACGGCCAAGTTGATCAGCGCCACCTCCAACACACCGTGGCGTTCGGCCGGTGGAGCCAAGCGGGTCCGGCCGGGCCTGCCCGACCTCGTCTCCTACCAGACCGGAATGGAGAAGGAGGCCACCCGCACCACCGTCACCGGTGGCACGCGCACGACTGAGATCTCCCGTCACTTCGACGACTACGGCATGGTCGATTGGGAGTCGAGCGCCGGCGACACGGCCAAGACGGGTGACGAAACCTGCACCACGACCACGTACGCCCGTAACACCACGAGCTGGATCCTCGACAAGCACAGCCGGGTCGAGACCGTCGCGGTCCCCTGCGGGTCCCCTGCCAGTCGGCCGGCGGACGTGATCAGCGACACGCTCACCTACTTCGACAACGGATCGCTCGGTTCGGTTCCCGGCGCGGGTCTGGTGACGAAGACGGAGAAGATCAACGGCAAGGGCGACGGCTACGACCCGGCCTCCTCCGTGCCTTCCACGTGCGGGGCTACGAAGAACCAACCCTGCTACGACGTCTACGGCCGGGCACTGGCCGCGGCCGACGCGTACGGCAAGGTCACCACGACCGCTTACACCCCGGCCGCAGGTGAGGTCCCGACCTCGATGGTCGTGACGAACCCGTTGGGCCACGTCACCACCTCGGAGCTCGACCCGGCACGTTCTCAGCCGAAGAAGGTCACCGATGCGAACGGCAAGGCGACGACCACGGCATACGACGCCCTCGGGCGGACGACCAAGGTCTGGCTGCCGAACTGGACGGCCGTCGACAACCCGAACTCGCCGAGCCGCGTGTTCGAGTACACCGTCCGCAACGACGGCCCGAACGTCGTCACGTCCAAGACGCTGACGCACGACTACAAGTACTCGATCGTCCACTCCATCCAGGACGGCCTGCTGCGCGAGCGCCAGACGCAGACACAGTCTCCCGACCTGTCCGGACGTCTGATCACCGAGACGTTCTACGACACCCGGGGTCTGGCCTGGCGCAACTCCGGCACCTACTACGCCGACGGCGCGCCCTCACCCGATCTGGTCACGGGCCAGGAGCTCAACTACCCCGCCTCCACCGACACTGTCTTCGACGGCGCCGGACGCCCGACCGCGGTGATCTCCAAGAAGTTCGGCACGGAGACCAAGCGGGTCACCACCAGCTACACCGGTGACACCACCACCGTGATCCCGCCCCAGGGCGGAACAGCGACGACGACGGTCGTCGACGCGCAGGGCCGCACGGTGGAAACGAAGCAGTACACGAACGCCGACAGGACGGCCTCGCAGTCGACGCTGTACGTCTACAACAGGCTGGGCCAGCTGGCGCAGGTGACCGACCCGGCCAAGGCGAAGTGGACGTACACCTACGACGTCCGCGGCCGTCAGGTCGAGTCGAACGACCCGGACAAGGGAATCACCAAGACCGCCTTCGACATCGGCGACAGGGCGACCGACCTCACCGACGCCCGCGGTATCACCCTGCACACGGACTACGACGATCTCGGTCGGCCCGTGTTCACCAAGCAGGGCACCACGGTACTGACCGCTCAGATCTTCGACACGGTGGCGAAGGGCCAGCTGACGAAGTCCGCGCGCTACGTCGACGGCAAGGCGTACGAGTCGGAGACCCTCTCCTACAACAACCTCTACCAGCCGATCTCCACCAAGGTGACCATTCCGTCCACACCGGACACGGGGGCGCTGGCCGGTACCTACCAGTGGACGAACACCTACAACATCGCGGGCCAGATCCTGACGACCAAGCAGCCGGCGATGGGCGACCTGCCCGCAGAGACGGTCGGCAGCACTTACAAGTCGGTCTCCGGCCTGCTCAACTCCATGGGCGCGGGCAGCAGCCGCCTCGTCACGGCGATGACCTACGACCACTACGGCCGTAGCACCCGCCAGGAACTCGGAGCACTCGGCCAGCGGCTCTACCGCTCGACCGAGTACGACGAGCACACGGGCGCCGTCAGCCGTGCCTACACCGACCGGGATCTCGCGCCCCAGCGGATCGAGGACACCAAGTACACCAGCGACCCTGCCGGCAACCTCACCTCCATCGCGACGGCGTACGGCCAGGATGCTGCCCGTACCACCGACACCCAGTGCGTCAACCTGGACGCGCTGCGCCGCATCACCGAGGCCTGGACCAACAAGGGCGAGACCTGCGCCGCCGGTCCCTCGACGACGGTCATCGGCGGTGAGGACCCGTACTGGACGACGTACACCTACGACGCGGTCGGCAACCGCAAGACCGAGACCAAGCACAAGACGGCCTCCGGTCCGACGGCCGACACCGTTCGCACGTACACGGCGCCGACCACGGGCAAGCATGACCTGCCCAAGGTCACGCAGACGGGGACCGACCCGCACGACGAGACCTTCACCTACGACGAGAGCGGCAACGTCAAGACCCGCAAGAGCGGAGCCGGTGAAACCCAGTACCTGGATTGGGACGCGGAAGGGCACCTGAAGACGCTCACCCAGGGAGCCTCCAGCGACGCTTTCCTGTACGACACGGCGGGCCAGCGCATGCTCCGCAAGGACACCAAGGGGAGCACGCTCTACCTGCCGGCCGGCAACGAACTCCGTCTGGACAAGGCCGGAAAGGTCACCGGAACCCGTTACTACGGTGATGTGGCCATGCGTCAGGGCGGCAAGCTCACCTTCGCCGTGGCGGATCACCACGGCACCGGAACGATCCAGGTCATCGCGGATGCCACCCAGGCCGTGACGCGTCGCAAGACCGGTCTGTTCGGCGATGCCCGCGGCGTCCAGCCGAGCGGATGGGCCGGCGACAAGGGCTTCGTGGGAGGGACGAGGGACGCTGACACGGGCCTCACTCACATCGGCGCCCGCGAATACGATCCCTTCACCGGCCGCTTCATGTCGGTCGACCCGATCATGGACCTCAAGGACTCGCAGCAGCTCCACGGCTACACCTACGCGAACCAGAACCCCTTCACGTTCTGGGACCCCACGGGCCTGGCTCTCGAGGAGTGTGCCAGCGGCATGTACAAGTGCCACAACGGCAACGACCCGTACGACTACGGCAACCGCTACGAGACCATTGTGGAATCCGTCGGCGGAACCCTCGCCCCGGACTACGTACAGCGGCGGGACCACTGCTGCAAGCGCGGCAGCGGACGTGATGGCGGACGCCTGTCCTCGAAGGGGCGGTCCAACCCGAAGACGCCCTCCGAGAACGCGGCGTTCGGGTCGAAATGGCACTGGTATGAGGCGTACAACCTGGAGCTCGCTGCCAAGGTGGCTGAGTATGATGCGCTGACGTCCGTCGCTTGTGCCTCGCGACTTGATCTGACGTGTGACCTGTGGACCCATTACGTCACAGGGGATGGCGAAGACAAGAACGTGGACGTGGATGACCTCCTGAATACAGATTCAGGTTTCAGCTCCGGAAAGGGTGTGGACAAGGCTTCGACCGGTGTGGACAACGTGGTCCAAGGATGGGCCACCGAGGCACGCTCGAGCTGTGCTAGCAGCGAGTCCTGCTCGTTCTCGCTCGACAGCCAATGGATCGGAACACAGTTCTCCGGTTCAGACGGTGCTGTAGGAATCGGCCACGCTCAGATGCGGATCGTCGGAAAGATGGAGGTGTCCGGAACCGGGAGCCATCGAACGGTGACGGCGGAATACACCGTGGAGCTGTACAAGGACTGGAACTTCGACAAGGGGAAGACGGCCAAGGGGATTTCGCTCAAGCCGTTCGCCGAGATGCACGAGTACGGCGTGGCGCGGGAATACGCGATGGTGGGGAAGAGTTCCACTCAATGGAAGATGATGTGACAATGAAGTGCGGCAGGGTGTTTGGCGCGATGGTGATCGCGGCCGCGGGCATGATGGTGTTGGCCGGATGTTCGTTCTTCGCTTCCGAGCCGACTGCGGATTCACGTTGCACCTCCACCCCGATCTCGCCCTCGATCCTGAAGAAGTACTCGTTGCCCAAAATTCCCCACAGTGACAACGTGCAGTTCTGCGAAGGGTCGGACAAGGACGGCTCCTCGGCACAATTGTCTTTCCGGAGCGACCCGAAGGACGCCGACTCCTATCTGAAGAGCCTGGACATGGATCCGGCCACGTTCACCGACGTACCGCCTGAGACGCTCGCAGAGCTGACACAGGAGCAGGGCGACGGCTGGACCCTGGCGAACGGTCCGGACTACAAGGGGGGTATGAAAGCGAGAGACTGGAATGGCCAGTGCCTCGTGGACTACAAGGCCTACATCCGGAAATCGGCGGATTGGGACGGGCAGGTCTACATAGCTATGTACTGCCAGTCCTGACGTCGGCCGGTTGAGGGAGCCTGATGTTCGGCCCGCTCGACCGACCACCCCGCAAGGCGATGGAAAACGGCGCCCGGCCCACCGAACGGTGGGCCGGGCGCCGTCGTGCGTACCGGGGCAGGTTACTCAGCCTCGGACTCGCAGGGTTACTCCGCGTCCGCCTCCAGGTTGCCCTCCGTGTCCAGGTAGACCTGGCGCAGGGCCTCCAGGACCTGCGGGTCCGGCTTCTCCCACATGCCGCGGGACTCCGCCTCCAGGAGGCGTTCCGCGATGCCGTGCAGGGCCCAGGGGTTCGCCTCCTCCAGGAAGGCGCGGTTGGTCGGGTCCAGGACGTAGGTTTCGGTGAGCTTGTCGTACATCCAGTCCGCGACCACGCCCGTCGTCGCGTCGTACCCGAACAGGTAGTCCACCGTCGCCGCCAGTTCGAAGGCGCCCTTGTAGCCGTGGCGGCGCATCGCCTCGATCCACTTCGGGTTGACCACGCGGGCGCGGAAGACCCGGCTCGTCTCCTCCACCAGGGTGCGGGTGCGCACCGTCTCCGGGCGGGTCGAGTCGCCGATGTACGCCTCCGGCGCCGTGCCGCGCAGCGCGCGGACCGTCGCCACCATGCCGCCGTGGTACTGGAAGTAGTCGTCCGAGTCGGCGATGTCGTGCTCGCGGGTGTCCGTGTTCTTCGCGGCCACCGTGATCCGCTTGTACGCGGTCTCCATCTCCTCGCGCGCCGGCCGGCCCTCCAGGCCCCGGCCGTACGCGTAGCCGCCCCACACCGTGTAGACCTCCGCGAGGTCGGCGTCCGTACGCCAGTCGCGGGAGTCGATCAGCTGGAGGATGCCCGCCCCGTACGTGCCCGGCCGCGAGCCGAAGATACGGGTGGTCGCGCGCCGCTCGTCGCCGTGGACGGCGAGGTCCGCCTGGGCGTGGGCCCGGACGAAGTTCCGGTCCGCGGGCTCGTCCAGCCCCGCCGCCAGCCGTACCGCATCGTCCAGGAGGCCGATGACGTGCGGGAAGGCGTCCCGGAAGAAGCCCGAGATGCGCAGGGTGACGTCGATCCGGGGGCGGCCCAGCTCGTCGAGCGGGATCGGCTCCAGGCCGGTGACACGGCGCGAGGCCTCGTCCCACACCGGGCGGACGCCGAGCAGGGCGAGGGCCTCCGCCACGTCGTCGCCCGCCGTGCGCATCGCGCTCGTACCCCACAGCGAGAGGCCGACGGAGGCCGGCCACTCGCCGTTGTCCGTGCGGTAGCGGGTGAGGAGCGACTCGGCGAGGGCCTGGCCCGTCTCCCACGCCAGGCGGGACGGGACGGCCTTCGGGTCGACCGAGTAGAAGTTCCGGCCCGTCGGCAGGACGTTGACCAGGCCGCGCAGCGGGGAGCCCGAGGGGCCCGCCGGCACGAAGCGGCCGTCGAGGGCCGCCACCACGTGCGCGATCTCGTCCGTCGTGCCGGCCAGCCGCGGCACCACCTCGCGGGCCGCGAAGTCCAGTACGGCCGCCACGTCCGCCGAACGGCCCGCCGCGACCTCGGCCACCGCGGCCGGGTCCCAGCCTGTGTCCTCCATCGCCTGCACCAGCGCCCGCGCCGTCTCCTCCGCCTCGTCGGCGGACGTACGGGTCGCCGCGGACTCGTCCAGGCCGAGCGCCTCGCGCAGGCCGGGCAGAGCGGTCGTACCGCCCCAGATCTGGCGGGCCCGCAGGATCGCCAGGACCAGGTTGACGCGGGCCTCGCCGTCCGGGGCACCGCCCAGCACGTGCAGACCGTCACGGATCTGGGCGTCCTTCACCTCGCACAGCCAGCCGTCGACGTGCAGCAGGAAGTCGTCGAAGCCGTCGTCGTCCGGACGCTCCTCCAGACCCAGGTCGTGGTCGAGCTTCGCCGCCTGGATCAGCGTCCAGATCTGCGCGCGGATCGCCGGCAGCTTCGCCGGGTCCATCGAGCTGATCTGCGCGTACTCGTCCAGGTGCTGCTCCAGGCGCGCGATGTCGCCGTACGACTCCGCGCGCGCCATCGGCGGCACCAGGTGGTCGACCAGGGTGGCGTGCACGCGGCGCTTGGCCTGCGTGCCCTCGCCCGGGTCGTTGACGAGGAACGGGTAGACCAGCGGCAGGTCGCCCAGCGCCGCGTCGGGCGCGCACGCCGCCGACAGGCCGGCGTTCTTGCCCGGCAGCCACTCCAAGTTGCCGTGCTTGCCCAGGTGGATCATCGCGTCGGCGCCGAAACCGCCGTCCTCGGCGCCGGCCTGGATCCACCGGTACGCGGCCAGGTAGTGGTGCGACGGCGGCAGGTCCGGGTCGTGGTAGATCGCGATCGGGTTCTCGCCGAACCCGCGCGGCGGCTGGATCAGGATCAGCAGGTTCCCGCGGCGCAGCGCCGCCAGGACGATGTCACCGTCCGGGTTCTGCGAGCGGTCCACGAACATCTCGCCCGGCGCCGGACCCCAGTGCTCCTCGACCTGCTCGCGCAGCTCCGCCGGCAGCTCCGCGAACCAGCGCCGGTAGTCGGCGGCCGGAATGCGGACCGGGTTGCGGGCCAGCTGCTCCTCGGTCAGCCAGTCCTGGTCGTGGCCGCCGGCCTCGATCAGGGCGCGGATCATCTCGTCGCCGTCACCGGAGACCAGACCGGGGATCTCCTCGGCCGGGCCGAAGTCGTAGCCGGCGTCGAGGAGGGCGCGCAGCAGCACCATCGCACTGGCCGGGGTGTCGAGGCCGACCGCGTTGCCGATCCGCGAGTGCTTCGTCGGGTAGGCGGAGAGGACCAGCGCGATCTTCTTGTCGGCGCGGGCGATGTGCCGCAACCGGGCGTGGCGCACGGCGATCCCCGCGACCCGGGCGGCCCGCTCGGCGTCCGCCACGTACGCGGGCAGGCCGTCCTCGTCGAACTCCTTGAAGGAGAACGGGACGGTGATCAGACGGCCGTCGAACTCGGGCACGGCGACCTGCGTCGCGGCGTCGAGCGGAGACAGGCCCTCGTCGTTCTCCTCCCACGCACTGCGCGAACCCGTCAGGCACAGCGCCTGCAGGACCGGCACGCCCAGGCCGGCGAGCGCGCCCGCGTCCCAGGACTCGTCGTCGCCGCCGGCGGAGGCGGTCGCCGGGCGGGTGCCGCCGGCCGCGAGCACGGTGGTGATCACCGCGTCGGCCCCCTCCAGGGTGGCCAGCAGCTCCGGCTCCGGGGTGCGCAGGGAGGACACGTACAGCGGCATCGGGGAGCCCCCCGCCGCCTCGATCGCGTCGCACAGGGTGTGCACGAAGCCCGTGTTGCCGCTCATCTGGTGGGCACGGTAGTAGAGCACCGCGATGCGGGGGACGGGGGTGGGCGTGGGGGTGGGGCTGGAGGTGGGTGCGGGTGCGGCCGTCGGCGCGGGCGTGCCGGGGGCCGACGGCTTCGGGCGCTCCAGGGCGCCCCAGGTGGGCGCGGCGGCCGGCGGCTCGAAGCCGTGGCCGGTGAGCAGGACGGTGTCGGACAGGAAGCGGGCCAGCTGCTCCAGGTTGGCCGGGCCGCCGTGCGCGAGGTAGGCGTGCGCCTCGGCAGCGATGCCGATCGGCACCGTCGACGCCTCCATCAGCTGCGCGTCCGGGGCCTGTTCGCCGGTCAGGACGACGACGGGGCGGGTCTGCTCGGACGCCAGCAGCAGGTCGAGGCCGTCCTGCCAGGCCCGCAGGCCGCCGAGCAGGCGTACGACGACCAGCTCGACGCCGTCGAGGAGGCCGGAGAGGTCGTCGAGGGGAAGGCGGGAGGGGTTCGCGAACCGGTACGGCACCGGGCCGTCCGCGGCCGCTCGGGCGCTGAGCAGATCGGTGTCGGACGTCGACAGCAGCAGGATCATGCGGCGGCAGGCCTTCCTCGGGGTTTCCGCGCCCCGGGCAGTGAGGACGGCGGGAGTTCCTGACTCACCCGGATCGGCGGCTGCTCTGCCGGGTTCACAGTGGCGGGACCGCGCCGGAATCGCACCGGGCTTCCTCCCATGTCGCCGTCCTCGGCGATGAGCGGGCCGAATGGCACGCCGAAGGTCATCTTAGGTGCCGTTTCCCCTGGCCGGGAGTGGGGGTCACCACGCACCCACCGCCCGCGACGGCCGGGGCCGCGGAGCCGGGACACCGCTGGTGGGGAGGGGCGGGGAGGGGTGGGGACGGGCCCGCGGGGGGCCTTCGCGGTGTGGGGGGCGGGGTGGGCGGGGGTGGGTGTGTGGGGGGCATGCGGGGGTGCGATGGGGGTGTGCGGCGGGCGACGGGGTGCGCTGGGGCGACGGGGTGCGCTGGGGGTGCGGTGGGAGCGGTGGGAGCGCACTTCTGCCGTGCGATGGCTGCACGCCCCGGCCCGGCCGGCCACGCCCGCCCCGTCGGTGCTCCCGCGCCACGACCGCCGTGCCCCGTCCCGCCCCCCGCCCCCCGGCCCCCGCGACCTCGCTCCCACCACGTGCCCGTTCGGCCTCCGCCCCGCGGAACCCGTGCCGGTTGCCGGTTGCGGGTTGCCGGTGGCCGCAGGTCGGAGGTGGTGACGGCCACAGGTCGGGGGCCGGGATTCGTGGGTATGCTCGCCGCCATGCCCACACCCCCCTCCGCCCCCGCCGCACGGGACGAACCCGTCATACGGGAGCGCGGTGACGCCTGCCCCGGCGCACTGCGCCTCCACGCGGCCGACGACGGGTACCTGGCCCGGGTGCGGATCCCCGGCGGGATGCTCGGCGAGGACGCGGCGCTGCTGCTCGCCGACGCCGCCGACCGGCTCGGCGACGGGCACATCGACCTCACCTCGCGCGGCAACGCCCAGCTCCGCGGGCTCGGTGCGAGCTGCGGTGGCGAACTGGCCGGGGTGCTGGACCGCGCCGGGCTGCTGCCCGCGCCCACCCACGAGCGGGTCCGCAACATCGTCGCCTCACCGCTGACCGGCCTGGAGCTGCCGGTGCTGCCGGACGTGGCCCCGTGGGTGGGCGAGCTGGACCGACTGCTGTGCGCCGACCCGGCCGCGGCCGCCCTGTCCGGCCGCTTCCTGTTCGCCCTCGACGACGGCCGCGGTGACGTGGCGTCGCTGGACGCGGACGTCACCGTCATCGCCCGCGGCGACGAACACGCCCACGTGTTCGTCGCCGCCACGCCCACCGCGCAGATCGCCGACCCGGCTGCCCAGGGCGCAGTGGCTGCCGGTCCGGCGTCCGGCGGTTCGGTGGCTGCCGGTTCGGCGTCTGCCGGTTTGGTGTCGTCCGGTTCGGCGTCCGCCGGTCCGGTGTCCGGCGTCGGTGCGGCGGGCGGCCCCGGGGGCGGCGTCGGATCCGGAACGGCCCGCGGTTCCGCGGGCGTTGCGGTGCCGGCGGTGCTCGTGGCCGCGGCCGATGCGCCGCGCGCCGCGGTGGTCGCCGCCCGGTACTTCCTCGATGCGGCCCGCGCGGCTGGTACCCGTGCCTGGCGGGCCGTCGAACTGCCCCCCGAACACGCCCTGAGCGCGGCCGGGTTGGCTGCTCGGTTGGCGGCCGTCGGCGTTCCGGCCACCGTTGTGCCCGTGCCCGTGCCCGTGCCCGTGCCCGTGCCCCTGCCCGTGCCCCTGCCCGCCGCCGGCGTTGCTTTCACGGACGGGCCCGGGCCCGAGCCCGGGGTCGTCGTCGGGCCCGGCGGGGCCGCCGCGCTCAGCGTGCTCGCGCCGCTCGGCCGGTTGACCACCGCCCAGTGGCGGCTGCTGGCCCGGCTCACCGGCCGGATGCGGCTCACGCCCTGGCGGGGGATCGTCGTCCCCGGTCTGGCGGCCGACCGGGCCGCCGAGGCGCTGGCGGCCCTCGCCGACGCCGGGCTCGTCACCGCACCCGACGACCCCTGGCGTTCCGTCACCGCCTGCACCGGGCGGCCCGGTTGCGCCAAGTCCCTGGCCGACGTCCGCGCCGACGCCCGGGCCGTCGCGGCCCGCGCGACCGGACCGCTGCCCGTGCACTGGTCCGGCTGCGAACGCCGCTGCGGCCACCCCCGCGGCACCGCGTGGGTCGACCTCGTCGCCACCCCCGACGGCTACGCCCTCTCCGCCCCCGCCGGCAGCCCCCCGCACCACGGCGGCGGCCTCAAGACTTCCGACCAGCTGGCCGCGGCCCTCGCGTCCGCACGCCGCACCACCTCCCACGACGACGCAGCGAAGAAATGAGCGAGTACACAGTGTTCGAGTACGAGAAGGACGGCGCGGAGATCTACCGCCAGTCCTTTGCCACGATCCGCGCAGAGGCGGACCTCTCCGGGCTGCCCGCCTCCGTCGCGCAGGTCGCGGTACGCATGATTCACGCCTGCGGAATGACCGACCTGCCCCGGGACCTCGGCTACACCCCGGACGTCGTCCTGCGCGCCCGCGCCGCCCTGCACGCCGGGGCGCCCATCCTCTGCGACGTACAGATGGTCGCCAGCGGTGTCACCCGCAAGCGCCTGCCCGCCGACAACGAGGTGATCTGCACCCTCTCCGACCCGGCCGTCCCCGCCCTCGCCCAGCGCATGGGCACCACCCGCAGCGCCGCCGCCCTCGAAGTGTGGCGCGACCGCGGCCTGTTGGAGGGCTCCGTGATCGCCGTCGGCAACGCGCCGACCGCCCTCTTCCGACTGCTCGAAATGATCGAGGAGGGCGCGCCGCGCCCCGCCGCCGTCATCGGCGTGCCCGTCGGCTTCATCGGCGCCGCCGAGTCCAAGGACGCCCTGGCAGCCCACCCCTCGGGCCTCGACCACCTCGTCGTCCGCGGCCGCCGCGGCGGCAGCGCCATCGCGGCCGCCGCCCTCAACGCGATCGCGAGCGAGGAAGAATGACCACCAACAGCACGAGTGCTGGTACCAGCAGCGCCAAGGGCCGTCTGTACGGGGTGGGGCTCGGGCCCGGCGACCCGTCCCTCATGACCCTGCGCGCCGTCGAGGTCATCGGCGAGGCCGACGTCGTCGCGTACCACAGCGCCCGCCACGGCCGCTCCATCGCCCGTTCCATCGCCGCCCGCCACCTGCGCGCCGACCACATCGAGGAGCCGCTGGTCTACCCGGTCACCACCGAGACCACCGACCACCCCGGCGGCTACCAGGGCGCGATGGAGGAGTTCTACGAGGCCTCCGCCGCCCGCCTGGCCGCCCACCTGGACGCCGGCCGGACCGTCGCCGTCCTCGCCGAGGGCGACCCGCTGTTCTACGGCTCGTACATGCACATGCACAAGCGGCTCGCCGACCGGTACGAGGCCGAGGTCATCCCCGGCGTCACCTCGGTCAGCGCCGCCGCCGCCCGCCTGGGCACCCCCCTCGTGGAGGGCGAGGAGGTGCTCACCATCCTCCCCGGCACCCTGCCCGAGGAGGAGCTCACCGCGCGCCTCGCCGCCACCGACTCCGCGGTCGTCATGAAGCTCGGCCGCACCTTCCCGGCCGTGCGCCGCGCCATGGAGGGCAGCGGCCGTCTCGCCGAGGCCCGCTACGTCGAGCGCGCCACCATGGAAGGGGAGCGGACCGGCGTCCTCGCGGACACCGATCCCGACACGGTTCCCTACTTCGCCGTCGCCGTCGTACCCAGCCGGGTCGGCAACCCCGGCAGCGTGCCGTCCGGGCCCGGCGAGGTCGCCGTCGTCGGCACCGGGCCGGCCGGGCCGCTGTGGCTCACCCCCGAGACGCGCCGGGCGCTGTCCGACGCCGAGGTCCTCATCGGCTACACCACCTACCTGGACCGCGTCCCCGCCCGGCCGGGACAGGTCCGGCACGGCTCCGACAACAAGGTCGAGTCGGAGCGCGCCGAGTTCGCCCTCGACCTGGCCCGCCGCGGCAAGCGGGTCGCCGTGGTCTCCGGCGGCGACCCGGGCGTCTTCGCCATGGCCACCGCCGTCCTGGAGGTCGCCGCGCAGCCCGAGTACGAGGACGTCCCCGTACGGGTCCTGCCGGGCGTGACCGCCGCCAACGCGGCGGCCGCCGCGGCCGGGGCGCCGCTCGGCCACGACTACGCCACCGTTTCGCTGTCCGACCGGCTCAAGCCGTGGGACGTGATCGAGGAGCGGCTGCGCGCTGCTGCCGCCGCCGACCTGGTCCTCGCCCTGTACAACCCGGGCTCGCGCAGCCGGACCTGGCAGGTCGCCAAGGCGCGCGACCTGCTGCTGGAGCTGCGCTCCGCGCAGACACCGGTGGTCGTCGCGCGGGACGTGGGCGGGCCGGAGCAGTCCGTGCGCATCGTGACGCTGGGGACGCTGGAGCCGTCCGAGGTCGACATGCGCACGATCCTGCTGATCGGTTCCTCGCAGACGCAGGTCACGCAGCGCCCGGACGGGTCGTCCGTGACGTGGACCCCACGCCGTTACTCCTGAGGGGTGGGTGGGCCCGGGCTCTGCCCGGGCCCGCGCCGTACGGGCGTGTCCCGCTCGGGCGGGGTCGGTGGGGGGTCCGGGGGTTTCCCGGCCGCCCATTGTCCTTCCGGTGCGGGCCGGCCCGTCAAGGGCGCTCCTCCTTCGTCGTCGCGTCGCTGCGCGATGGCCTCCGGCCACCCTTGACCGGCCGACCCACCCCGGAATGCCAAAGAGCCGCCGGGAAGCCCCCGGGGAACGGGCCGGGAGGTTCGTGTCAGGGGTGCGGCATCTTGGATGCGGCGGCCTGTGGTCCCGTGCCCCGTTGCCTGTGCCTCCGGATCCGATCGGATGAGCGGCCGTGTGTGGTGAGCCGCGGTCGGCGCGTCGGATCGCTACGTGCTGCTCATTGATCGGCGGCTGGCGGGGGTCGGTGGGTCATGGCGTGCTCGTACAGCGCGTGGCGTGCTCGTACAGCCAGGCGGCCGCGACCGTCGCGGTGCCGGCCTCCGGGACGCCCTCGGGGATCGGGGGGCGGCGGACGACGAGGACCGGGACGCCGGCCTCGCGGGCCGCGGTCAGTTTGGGAGCGGTGGCCGAGCCGCCGCTGTCCTTGGTGACCAGGAGGTCGATCCGGTGCCGGGACAGGAGTTCTCGTTCGTCGTCCAGGGTGAACGGGCCGCGGGCCAGGAGGACTTCGAGGCGGGGCGGTACCGGGCCGGCCGGCGGGTCCACCGAGCGCACCAGGAACCATGGTTCGGCCAGGTACGCGAAGGTGTGCAGGCCCGTCCGGCCCGTGGTGAGGAAGACCCGGTCGGCTCCGAGCCCGGGGAGGAGGGCCGCCGCCTCGTCGAGGTCCGCCGCGAAGGTCCAGTCGTCGCCGGGGGCCGGGGTCCAGCCGGGGCGGCGCAGCGCCAGCAGGGGGACCTCGGACAGGGCCGCCGCGCGGGCCGCGTTGAAGCTCATCCGTTCGGCGAACGGGTGGGTGGCGTCCACCAGGTGGGTGACCCGGTGGGCGGAGATCCAGGCCGCGAGGCCCTCCGGGCCCCCGAAACCGCCGATGCGGATCCCGCCGGGTGGGAGGACGGGCGCGGAGACCCGTCCGGCCAGCGAGGTGGTCACCCGGAACGGGCGCACGGGCGGGGCGGGTTCGGCTGCCAGCGCCTCTGCTAGACGGCGGGCCTCCGTGGTGCCGCCCAGGATGAGGACGTGCGGCCCCTCAGCAGACATGCCGGTCGCGTTCGGGGGAGTACAGGTGGCTGTCGCGGAACTGTTCGGCGCCCAGCGTGCGGCCCACGACGATGACCGCCGTGCGGACCAGGCCCGCCTCCTTCACCTGGCCGGCGATGTCGGCGAGCGTCCCCCGCAGGACCAGCTCGTCGGGGCGGCTCGCCATCGCTACCACCGCCACCGGGCAGTCGGCCCCGTAGTGCGGCAGCAGTTCGTCGACGACCCGGTCCACGTAGCGGGTGGCCAGGTGCAGCACCAGCAGCGCGCCGCTGCGGCCCAGGGTGGCCAGGTCCTCGCCGGGCGGCATCGGGGTGGCCTGCTGGGCGATCCGGGTCAGGATCACGGTCTGGCCGACGGTGGGGACGGTCAACTCCCGCTTCAGCGAGGCCGCGGCCGCGGCGAACGCGGGCACGCCGGGCACCACCTCGTACGGGATGCCCGCCGCGTCGAGTCGCCGCATCTGCTCCGCGACCGCGCTGAAGATCGACGGGTCACCCGAGTGGAGCCGCGCCACGTCCTGGCCCGCCTCGTGGGCCCGTACGTACTCGGCGACGATCTCGTCGAGGTTCAGCTGCGAGGTGTCGACCAGGCGGGCGCCGGGCGGGCACTCCGCCAGCAGCTCGCGCGGGACGAGGCTGCCCGCGTACAGGCAGACCGGGGCGGCGGCCAGCGTCCGGGCACCCCGCACCGTGATCAGGTCGGCGGCACCGGGGCCCGCACCGATGAAGTACACGGTCATGTTTGATCCTTGTCGTTTGCGTGGGTGGGCTGCGTCGTCAGCGGGTTTCGCGAGGCTTGGTGACGGACCACTGGGTGACCGGCATCGCCTGCCGCCAGCCCGTGAAGCCGCCGACCGGCACCGCGTGCGCGACGGCCAGTTTCACCAGGTCGCCGCCGTGCCGCCGGTACCGCTCGGTCAGGACCGCCTCCGATTCGAGGGTGACCGTGTTGACCACCAGCCGGCCGCCGGGCGCCAGGGCCTCCCAGACCGCGTCCAGCAGGCCGGGCGCGGTCAGCCCGCCGCCGATGAACACCGCGTCGGGGGCCGGGAGTCCGGCCAGCGCCGCCGGGGCGGCACCCGTGACCACCTTCAGGCCCGGCACGCCGAGCGCGGCCGCGTTGCGCGTGATGCGGGCCGCCCGATCCGGGACGCGCTCCACCGCCACCGCCCGGCAGGAAGGGTGCGTCCGCATCCACTCGATGCCGATGGAGCCCGAACCGCCGCCGATGTCCCACAGCAGCTCGCCGGGGGCCGGAGCCAGGGCGCACAGGGTCGCAGCCCGGACGTGCCGCTTGGTCAGCTGGCCGTCGTGCTCGTACGCGGTGTCCGGCAGCCCCGGCGTCGCGCCGAGCCGCGGGCGGGCCGACCCCGGGTCCCGGCGGCAGTCGACGGCCACCACGTTCAGCGGGTCGCCGGGCGGGTGGTCCCACGTGTCCGCCCGGCCCTCGTACGCGTCCTCGCGCTCGGAGCCGAGCTGCTCCAGCACCCGCATCCGGCTCGGGCCGAAGCCCTGCTCGCAAAGGAGAGCGGCGATCTCGTTCGGGGTCGCCGCTCCCGCACTGAGCACGAGCACCCGCCGCCCCTCGTACAGGGCCGCCGCGAGCCGCGCCACCGGGCGGCCGACCACCGTCACCACCTCGGTCTCCTCCACCGGCCAGCCCAGCCGGGCGCAGGCGTACGACACCGACGACGGGTGCGGGTGGACCAGCAGCCCCCCGGGCCCCAGCTCCTGCGACAGGGCGCGCCCGATCCCGTAGAACATGGGGTCGCCGCTCGCCAGCACGGCGATCCGGCGCCCGGCGTGCTCCGCCATCAGCTTCGGCACCGCCGGCCGCAGCGGACTCGGCCAGGCCACGCGCTCACCCCGGCAGTCCGCGGCGGGCAGCAGGTCCAGCTGCCGGGGCCCGCCGATCAGCACCTCCGCCGAGACCAGGGCGGAGCGCGCGGCGGCGGTGAGCCCGGCCCAGCCGTCGGCGCCGAGGCCGACGACCGACACGGGCATGGGGGGCGACGGTGCGGGGCTCACTGCGCGGTACCTCGGGGCGTAGGGGACGGGCGGACCGCCGGCGGAGTCGGACCCGCCGGTCAGGGGACGGACCCGCAGCCTACTGGCCGGCATGCCCGCCCCCGGGTCCACCCCCGGGCAGCGGCCGGTCTACCCTCGGTAACTCACCGCCGTGAGGAGAGCGAGGGAGCTGACATGCCCGGCTTGAGCGCCTGGAACGCCCGCAACATCCCCGACCAGAGCGGCCGCACCGCCGTCGTCACCGGCGCCAACAGCGGGATCGGCTACGCCGCCGCCCGCGAGCTCGCACGGGCGGGGGCGGAGGTCGTCCTCGCCTGCCGCAGCGCGGCGCGCGGCCACGCCGCCGCGATCCGGCTGCGCTCCGAAGTCCCCGGCGCCGAGGTGGAGTTCGTCCCGCTGGACCTGGCCGACCTGGACTCCGTACGGGAGTTCGCGGACGGCTACGCGCGCCGCCGCCCCGCCCTGGACCTGCTGGTGAACAACGCGGGCGTGATGGCCCTGCCGTTCGGGCGGACCGCGGACGGGTTCGAGACCCAGTTCGGCGTCAACCACCTCGGCCACTTCGCCCTGACCGGCCTGCTCCTGCCGCGGCTGCTCGACGCGGCGCCCGGCGCCCGGATCGTGACCGTGTCCAGCGGCTTCCACGTGCTCGGCGACATCGACCACGACGACCTGGGCAGCGAGCGCGACTACCGGCGCTGGACCGCCTACGGCCGCTCCAAGACCGCCAACCTGCTCTTCACGCACGAACTGGCCCGGCGGCTGGCGGCCGCGGGCTCCACCATCGTCGCGGCGAGCGCCCACCCCGGCTACGCCGCCACCAACCTCCACACGGGCGCCACACGGCTCGGGAGCGGGAGCGGGAGCGGGGGCGGGAGCGGGAGCGGGGGCGGGGAGGGTGCACGGCTCATGGCCCGGCCGATGGCCCAGCTGATGGCCCGCCTGATGGAACTGGGCAACGCCGTCATCGCCCAGCCCGCAGCAGCAGGCGCCCTCCCGACGCTGTACGCGGCCACCGCGCCCGGAGTCCGGCCCGACGAGTTCATCGGGCCGCGGCTCGGCTGGCGCGGGGCGCCGGCCCGCTCCTGGCGGGCGAAGTGGACCCTGGACGACGACTCGGCCCGGCGCTTGTGGACCGCCTCGGAGAAGCTCACGTCGGTGACGTACGCCGCCCTTGCCGGCGGCTGAGCTCCTGCTGCTGCGGTCACACCTCGTCGGGTCCGGCCCAGTCGAACGGGATGTACTTGCTGGACTGCCCGGGCCGGCTCCACTCGAAGCCGAAGGCGCCGGCCCGGTTGGCCGTCGCCCGGCCCCAGGTCACGACCTGCCCCGGCCCGGTCTCGCAGCCCGGCATGTTCGTCGACTGGACCCGCGCCCCCTCGGGGGTGGTGGGCCCGGTGAGCGCTTCGCCGCGGGCCTCGACCAGGCCGGGGACGGACGCCGACCAGGAACTGAGGTCCGCGGAGACCTCCATCTCGACGGGGGCGAAGTCCATGCCCCGCATCTCCGCGCCGAGCGTCTCCCCGAGCTGGGCGGGCCACCCGCCGGCCTGACCACTGAAGATCATCTGGAGTGCCTGACGCTGGCCGTCGTCGGCGCGCTCGTCGAAGAAGACCGCCGCGAAGGCGTCGGAGTGCTCGGCCCACACATTGCCGACGAAGGAAGCGAGCATCAGCACGTTGAGCCCGTCCAGGGGCACGTCACCGTACCGCCCCTCACGGATGTGCCAGGCCAGGACGCCGTCGCAGGCGCCGTACGTGGGCGGCTGCGCGAACGTGCACGGACAGGGCACCTGGCAGCGGCACGTGTCGAACCAGTCACCCACCGCGTGCCACTTCGGAATCGTCACCGTTTCCGCGGACATCTCGCCGCCTCCTCGTGACCGTGAAGACCGTCCTCCATCCCATTCTCCCCCTCCACCGCAAGGCGGGGCCGCACGAGCGGCCGCGTACGACACCGCGGCGGGGCGGTGCGGGGCGGTGTCGGGCCGGGGCGGTGCGGGGCGGTGCGGGGCGGTGCGGGGGCGGGTGCCGCGCGGGGAGCCCGGCCCTGTGCTGTCCTGAACGTGTGCGTCGCCTCGACCGCAGGGCCCTCACACCACCGCTGAGACCGGCGAACCTCCTGCCGGCGCGGGAGCTCGCCCTCGCCTGGTCCCTGATGGCGGTGCTGGCCCTGCTCGCCTGGGTCGTGGTGCTGGGCCAGGCCCGGGGCATGGGCGTCGAGCCGGGCACCATGGGCCTGGGCCTGCCGCTGTTCCTCCTCCTCTGGGTGATCATGATGATCGCCATGATGTTCCCGTCCGTCGCACCGGTCGCGGTGACCTGGGCGCGGTCCATCGGCCGCAGATCGGCCGGCGCGGCCCGCGCGGCACGGCTGACGGAGTTCGCCGGCGGCTACCTGGTCGCCTGGACGGCGTTCGGGCTGCTCACGTACGGCATCCTCGCCCTGACCGGCTCCGCGGTGCAGGAGCACCCCGACGCGGGGCGCTGGATCGGCGCGGGTGCGTTCCTGCTGGCCGGGCTCCAGCAGCTCGGCCCGCTGAAGGACGTCTGCCTGCGGCACTGCCGCAGCCCCATGGCCCACCTCGTCCGGTACGCGGGCTTCCGCCCCTGGGCCCGCGACCTGCGGGTGGGGATCCACCACGGCCTGTACTGCGTCGGCTGCTGCTGGGGTCTGATGATCGTCCTGATCCCGCTGGGCGTGATGAACGTCCTGGCCATGGCGGCCCTGTCCGTGGTCATCTTCGTGGAGAAGCTGTGGCGGCTCGGCCCGGTGTTCTCCCTCGCGGTCGGCGCCGCCTTCCTGGCCCTCGCGGTCCTGGCCCCGTTCCACCCCTGGCTCCTCCCGGGCCTGCAGGCGCCACAGCAGCCGATGCCGGACACGGAGCACATGAAGATGCTGGCGGGGTGGCAGGGGTAACAGGTGGGCAGGGTGGGGCACGGTGGCTGACGGACTCGGTCCGCAGGTGAGCCGGACGCACGGGCGGCGGGGCCCCCCGGGCTGGGTGCCGAGCGGCTGGATGGGACTTCGGCGGCGGGAGCGCGGCGGGGCTGTGGTGGCCGATGCGGCGGGGCTGTGGTGGCGGGAGCGCGGCGGGGCGGTGGCCGGAGGAGGCTGGCCAGGAGCGGAGGAGGCAGAATGCCCGCACCCGGGGTCGGGGCGGCATCCGGGGGCTTCCCGGCAGCCCATTGTCCTTCCGGTGCGGGCCGGCCCGTCAAGGGCGCTCCTTCGTCGCGTCGCTTCGCGATGTCGCTACGCTCCACCCCTGACAGACCGACCCACCCCGGAACGCCAAAGAGCTGCCGGGAAGCCCCCGAAGGATGGCCAGGGGGCACAAGAGGCAGAAGCGGCCCTCGCCAGAGCAGCCGACCCCCGGCTCCGCCCGAGCAGCACCCTCATACGTCGGGACCGCCAGGTCCCGGCCCCCGCCGGGCGCGCGGGCACCAAAGGCAGCTCCCCAAGCCCGTATCCGAGCCCCGCGGGGGCGACGGGCGCCCAACCTTCCGAAAATGTTGACGAGAAGCCCATCCAGCCCCCGCAAACGCCCCAGATCGCTACGCGCTCCTCTCTTTGCGGCGACCGACGCCCGTCTAGGGCTGGTGAGCGCCCCAGATCGCTACGCGCTTCTCGCGTCTCGGCGACCGGCGGCCGCCTGGGGCTGATAGGCGCCCCAAACCGCTATGCGCTTCTCACTTCCCTGCGGCGGACGGCCGCCTGGGGCTGGTGGGCGCGGCCGATCGCTACGTGCTCCTCCTTCTCGGCGGCTGGCGGCCGTCTGGGGCGGGGAGCGCAGCAGACCGCGCCACCCGCGCCCATTACCCGTTGCCTGACGGCCGTCTGGAGCGCGGACGCGCGACAGATGGCCGCAAGCTGCCGTGGATATGGGCGTGTGACGGGCGCCTGCCGCAGCAGCCGCCAACCTGCCGCGCCGCCGGTGGGCGCATGACGGCCGTGGGTCGCTGAGCGACCGAAGCAGGCAGCGTCTCGGGTGCTTCCCCGCCCCAGGCGGCCGTCCGCCGCAGGGAGGTGAGGAGCATGTAGCGGTTCGGGGCGCTCCCCGCCCCAGGCGGCCGTCCGCCGCAGGGAGGTGAGGAGCATGTAGCGGTTCGGGGCGCTCCCCGCCCCAGGCGGCCGTCCGCCGCAGGGAGGTG
>NZ_JBVHVT010000024.1:5058-31696 GCF_055564695.1 Streptomyces sp. NPDC029014 | reverse complement strand
AGGTGAGGAGCATGTAGCGGTTCGGGGCGCTCCCGGCCCCAGACGGCCGTCGGTCGCCGAGAAAAGAGGAGCACGTAGCGATCTGTCGCGCTCCCGGCCCCAGGCGGCGGTCAGCCGCCGAAAAAAGTGGAGCGCGTAGCGATTCGGGGCGCTTACCGGCCCCAGACGGCCGTCGGCCGCCGAGATGAGAGGAGCGCGTAGCGATCTGGGGCGTCGGTGGGTCTGGATGGGCTTCTCGTCGACATTTCCGGCAGGTTGGGCGCCCACTCGCTCCCGCACGGGTTCGGATACGGGCTTCGGGGCCTCCCTCTGTGCCCGCGTACCCGGCGGGGGCCCGGACATGGTGGTCCCGGGGACGGGGATGCTGCGAGGCGGAGCGCGGGGCCTGCGTCTCTGACGTTGCCCGTCCCTCGAATTGTCCCCCTGACCGTCCTTCGGGGGCTTCCCGGCAGCTCTTTGGCATTCCGGGGTGGGTCGGCCTGTCAAGGGTGGCCGGAGGCCATCGCGTAGCGACGCGACGAAGGAGCGCCCTTTACTGGCCGGCCCGCACCGGAAGGACAATGGGCGGCCGGGAAACCCCTCGGGCTGTTCAGCCCGGAGTCAGCGAGCGCCGCCCACCTTCCGGGCTCGGCTTTTGGCTCCCGGCCATCCCGTCATCCCGTCATTCCGCCCTCTGGCCCCGCCCCCGTCCCACCCCCCGCCTCAGTGGGTCGGCTGTGCCTGGCCCTGGCCCTGGCCCGCGGGGGGCCCGGCCTGGCGGCGGCCCGGGTTGGCCGGTCCCGTGGTGGCCCGTTCGTACAGTGCGCGGATGCCGTCGCCGAAGCGGCTGCTGTACGAGGTCCGCTCGTCGCCGCCGCCGTCCCGGCCGCCGATCAGCCCGATCAGCGTGTGCCCGTCGGTCAGCATCGGGCCGCCGCTCGTGCCGTTCGGCACGTCCGCGCAGTCCAGCCGTACCTGCGTGGGCCCTTCGGCGCGGGCGGTGTTGAAGCACTCCAGCGGCTGCTCGGCGGTGTTGGGGTAGCCCACCAGCCGGGCCGGTGCCGGCAGTTCGGCGTCGAAGCGGGCCGTCTCCGCCCCCGTCACGTCCTCCAGCTCCTCGCCCGGCCGCCCCGGCCGCCGCAGCCGCAGGAAGGCCACGTCGTGGTCGGGGTCCTGGTCCTCGGTCCACCGCGGGTCGACGTCGATCCGGGTGGGCACCCACACCCCGTACGGGGCCTGCCTGTCCCGGTAGCCGGGCACGAACGCGAGGTTGGTGCGGAAGCCGAGGGCGGCCCGGTACACGCAGTGCGCGGCGGTGGCGACGAGGTCGCCGGCCGGGGAGTGGACGACGACGCCCGAGCAGTGGTGGTCGGGGTCCCCGTCGCTGCCGGGGGAGAACAGTGCCCCGACCGTGGGCTCGCCGGCGGCGGGCCGTGCCACCAGGGGGTCGGAGGGGCGCCACCCGCCGGCCCGCCAGTTCGTGGTGCGTCGCGGGGTGGCCTGCCGTGCGCGCAGCCCCGGATCGGCCTCGGTCTCCCTTACGATCCCGTCCAGTACGGCCGATGCGGTGCGGTCGGCGGTCTCCGGGTCCTGTAGGTACGTTCCGCGGGCCCGGTCGCCCGCCGCCGAGTTCGTCACGATGCCGCGCAGCTGCCACGCGTACGCGGCTACGCCCGCCAGCACCGCGCAGCACGCGACGATGAGCAGCCGGCGACCGATGCCCCGCCGCCTGTGCCCTCTGGTGCTCATGTGACTCGTGACTCCCGCCCGCTGCCTGCCCTGTTTCCCGATTCCGCCTCCTGTTCGACGGGGGCGGCCGCGGCGGGAGTTCCGCATCCGGGTGTGGCCGTCCTCACAGCGGTCCGGCCCGCTCCGGCCAACTTCCTTTCAGGGGTGTGGACGTGGGACCCGTCGGGTGACGCGTACCGCTTCCTTGACGGTCATCCGTCGGCCTTCCCGTGGACACCCAACTGCCCTAACCTCGCGCCGATTTGCCAAGTGACAGCCAGTAGGGCAGGGGTCGGTCGGCCGCGCACGCGCACTAGCGGGGACCGGGCCAGGTCCAGTACCGACGGGAGTCGACACCATGGGATCGCGGATCCGGATCACGGACGGCGGGGCGACGGGCGAGGTGCCAGAGCCGGCAGCGGTCGGCACGGTCGGCATGGACGGCATGGTCGGCACAGCCAGGATGACGGGCGCCGCGACGGCAGCCCTCACGGCCCTGGCGATGGTGGCGACCCTGGCGCTCCTGATCGGCGGCGCGACCCCGGCGGCCGCCAGCCCCAGGGCCGCGGCCGCCGATCTCCCGTACGCTGCCTCGACCGGCGTCGGCGTGCACAACGCGTACGACAAGAACAAGTACGCGTACTTCGCGGACGCCCTCGACTCGGGCGCGGCGATGCTGGAACTCGACGTCTGGACCAACTTCTTCGGCAACTCCTGGCGGGTCTCCCACGACAACCCGTTCGGCAACGACAGCAACTGCGTGAACGCCACCACCCCCGCCCAGCTGCGCACCAAGTCCCGCAACCAGAACCTCGCCGGCTGTCTCTCCGACATCCGCAGCTGGCACGACGCCCACCCCGGCCACCGCCCCGTCGTCCTCAAGCTCGAACTCAAGGACGGCTTCGCCGCCAACCTCGGCCGCGGGCCCGCCGAACTCGACGCGCTCCTCGCCTCCAAGCTCGGCGACGCCCTCTACCGGCCCGGCCAGCTCGCAGCCGGCCACCCCGACCTGGACACCGCAGCCCGGGCCGGCGCCTGGCCGAGCCGCGCCGCGATGGCCGGGAAGTTCCTCGTCGAGCTGATCCCCGGCACCCTGGAGGAGGGCAACGCCAACGACACGCTGTGGACCGACCGGGAGTACGCCATGCACCTGCGCTCCCTCGCCTCCGCCGGCCGGCTCTCCCAGGCGGCCGCCTTCCCTGCCGTGCACCGCGCCGAGGCCGGGGATCCGCGCACCCGGTACGTCGACGCGTCGCTGCGCCCGTGGTTCGTCGTCTTCGACGGCGACGCGAGCGCCTACGCCGGCGGCGGCATCGACACCGCCTGGTACGCCCGCAACAACTACCTGCTGATCGCCACCGACGCCCACGCCGTGGCTCCCGCCATCGACGGGGTGCACCCGACCGAGGCCCAGGCCCTGGACCGGGTACGGCTGATGGCGCAGCGGCACGCCTCGATCGCCTCGTCGGACTGGTACCCGCTGCCGTCGGTGCTGGCGACGGTGATGCCGCGGGGTCGCTGACCATCGGTGGGGGCGGTCCGGCCCCGCCCCCGGACCCCCTCGCGTCCCCCTACTCCTTCTCCTTCTCCGGGCTGAAGACCGCCGCCGCCCGCTACGCCGAGGCCTGCCGGCAGCGCGGTGAGGAGCTCCCGCTCGCCGATGCCGCCGCGTCCCTGCAGGAGGCCGTCGCCGACGTGCTGACCCGCAAGGCGGTGGCGGCGTGCCGCGACCATGGCGTGAAGACGCTGGTCGTGGTCGGCGGGGTCGCCGCCAACTCCCGTGTCCGCGAACTCGCGCAGCGTCGCTGCGCCTCGGCGGGGATCGAACTGCGGGTGCCGCCGATGACGTTGTGCACCGACAACGGGGCGATGATCGCAGCGGTCGGTGACCTGCTGGTGCGCGCGGGCACCGAACCCGCCCCGTACGACATGACCGTCGACCCGTCGGCGCCCCTGCACTACGCTTCCCTGCACCCGCTGTCCGGCGGCGGCGCCGGCCGCCCGCCGAGCCCAACCGTTTCCGCAGCCGTGAACCGTCGTTGACCACCCGGACGGCGGCGCCGGGCCCCGTTCTCCCGCGAAGGGGTGCAGCGCATGGACAGGACCGCCGACACGGCGAAGACGGTGCCGATCACCCCGGAGGTGTACGCGTACCTGCTCGCCCAGACCGACCCGCCGACGCCGGCGCAGCAACAACTGGTCGCCCGTACGCGCGAACTGGGCGACGTCGCCGTCATGCAGGTCCCGCACGAGCAGGCCTGCCTCCTGACCCTCCTCACCCGGATCACCGGTGCCCGCCGGGTCGTCGAGGTCGGCACGTTCACCGGCTACTCCACCCTCGCCCTCGCCGAAGGCCTGGCGCCGGGAGGGCGCGTGGTGACCTGCGACGTCTCGGAGGAGTGGACGGCGATCGCCCGGGAGGCCTGGCGGGCGGCCGGCGTCGCCGACCGCATCGACCTGCGGCTCGGGCCGGCCGCCGACACCCTCGCCGCCCTGCCGTACGAGGCCGAGATCGACCTGGCCTTCCTCGACGCCGACAAGGGCGGCTACCGCACTTACTGGGACGAGCTCGTGCCGCGGCTGCGGCCGGGCGGGCTGCTCCTCGCCGACAACGTCCTGTACGGCGGGGACGCGGCCCGTCCCGACGCCACCGGAAACGCCCTGTCGATCCGCGAGTTCAACGCCCACGTGCGCGCCGACGCCAGGGTCGATTCCGTCCTCCTGCCCCTCGCGGACGGCCTCACCCTCGCCCGCAAACGCTGAAGCGGAACGGACACACCCGACGGTCCGCCCACCCGGGTCCGCCCACCCGGCGGCCCGTCCACGGGGCAGGCACGTACATCCTTGGTCGCACGATCAACATCCGACCAGGGAGACCCAGTTGACGCATGCGCCGCACGGAACGCCGCAGCCGCAGCCGCAGCCGCAGCCGCACCCCACGCCCACATCGACACACCACCACCCCCACCGCCGCCACATCCCCTTCGACCGCCTGCACAACTTCCGCGACCTGGGCGGCTACCGCGGTACCGACGGCCGTACGGTCGCCTGGGGCGCGCTCTACCGCGCCGACTCGCTCGGCAAGCTCCGGGTCGGTGAGGGCGCCGACTGGGACCGCTTCCTCGCCCTGGGCGTACGCACGGTCATCGACCTGCGTTACCCGTGGGAGATCGAGGCCAAGGGGCGGATCCCCGAGCAGCACCGCTTCACGTACGCCAACCTCAGCATCGAGCACCGCCCGTACGACCAGGCCGCCATCGACCCCGACATCGACCCGTGGCGGTACCTGGCCGACCGGTTCGGGGAGGTCGCGGAGGACGGGGTCGAGGAGATCCGGCAGGTGATCGAGCTGATCGCCACCGGGCCGGCGGGCCCCGCGGTCTTCCACTGCACCTCGGGCAAGGACCGCACCGGACTCGTCGCCGCCCTCCTCCTCACCCTCCTGGGTGTGTCCGAGGAGGACGTCCTGGCCGACTTCGCGCTGACCGAGCTCGCCACCGAGCGGCTCCTGGCCGACTGGCACGCCGCCAACCCGGACCGCACCATGCGCTGGCCCTCGTACGGTCGGGCGCCGGCGGTCGTCCTGTCCCTGGTTCTCGCCGACCTGTCGGCACGCTACGGCTCGACGGACGGCTACCTCGCCGACCGCGTGGGAATCACCGCGTCCACCAAGCACGACCTGAGAACCCGCTACCTCACGGCCGTACCCAACCCACCCACGCCCATTGCCAGTTGAGCCGCGGACCCCAACAATGCGCATGACAATCGACGACCGGAATTGCGATGTCCGGTTGCCCAGTCGTCAGCAGAGGGGACCCCCACATGAACAAGCCTCTCGTCGGCGTCGCGCTGTCGCTGCTCCTGTTGGGCGCAGCGACGGCCCCGGCCACGGCCTCCACGCACCGGGACCGCACGGAGGCCACGGCCGCCGCCGTGAACTTCGCGGGCACGGTCGCGCTCAGCAACTGCTCCGGCTCCGTCGTCCGCACACCCAACTCCCAGCCGAACGACCCCGCCCTGGTCCTGACCAACGGCCACTGCATCGAATCCGGCTTCCCGGAGCCGGGCGAGGTGATCAGCAACCAGCCGTCCAGCCGCTCGTTCACGCTGCTCAGCGCGTCTGGATCACGGCTCGGGACGGTACGGGCCGGCAAGATCGCGTACGCGACGATGACCGACACCGACGTCGCCGTCTACCAGCTCACCAGGACGTACGCCCAGATCCAGAGCCAGTACGGCATCAGCGCACTCACGCTCAACGACGCCCGCCCGGTGCAGGGCACGGCCATCAAGGTCGTCTCCGGGTACTGGAAGCGGATCTACAGCTGCAACGTCGACGGTTTCGCGTACCGCCTCAAGGAGGGCGACTGGACCTGGAAGGACTCGCTCCGCTACACCCCCTCGTGCAACACCATCGGCGGCACCTCGGGCTCCCCCGTGATCGACACGACCACCAACAAGGTCGTGGCGGTCAACAACACGGGTAACGAGAGCGGCGGCCGCTGCACGGTCAACAACCCGTGCGAGGTGGACGAGAACGGCACGGTCACGGTCCGCCAGGGCACCAACTACGCCCAGCAGACCTACCCCCTCGTGGCGTGCATAGGCCCCGGCAGCCAGTTCGACCCCACCCGCCCCACCTGCACCCTCCCCAAGCCCTGACCCGGGGCCGCACGGCCGCGAGGGACCGCCGTCGTAGGCTGCCGGAGCTCCACCACTTCAGCCGCCGACCGGGAGTACCCGCGTGACCGAGCCGCAGTCGAAGCCCTTCCCGTACGTCGTCGTGTGCGCCGCCGGGATCGCCGGCGACGTCGACAAACTGATCGCCGCGGCGCAGGAACGGGGCTGGGACGTCGGGGTCATCGCCACTCCACAGGGTCTTGAGTTCCTCGACACCCGGGCGATCGAGGACCGAACCGGGTACCCGGTTCGGTCCTCGTGGCGCGCGCCCGGCGAGGCGAGGTCCTACCCGCGGGCCGACGCCATCGCGGTCGCGCCGGCCACGTTCAACACGGTCAACAAGTGGGCCGCGGGCTTCGCCGACAACCTCGCGCTCGGCACCCTCTGCGAAGCCCCCGGCATGGGTGTCCCCACCGTCGTCCTGCCCTACGTGAACACCGCGCTCGCCGCCCACCGGGCCTACCGGCGCAGCATCGACGAGCTCCGGGAGATGGGCGTACTGATCGGCAGTTACGAGCCGCACCGCCCGAAGGCCGGAGGTGGGGCCGACCGCTTCCCCTGGGAGGAAGCGGTCGATCTGCTCGCCCCCTACCTCAATGCGGAGGTCGAGCTCCGGTGAAACGTGCCCGGGGCAGGCCGTCGTACGCGAACCGAGGAGGAGGCCAGCCTTGCCGTGAAGGCGCTCGCGCCGTCGGCTACAGCCAGTCGCGCTTTTTGAAGATGACGTACAGGCTCACGCAGACCACCGCCATGAGGAGGATGGCGAAGGGGTAGCCGCCGGCCCAGTGGAGTTCCGGCATGTTCTCGAAGTTCATGCCGTAGATCGTGCCGACCAGGGTCGGGGCGAAGAGGATGGCGGCCCAGGCGGAGATCTTCTTGATCTCCTCGTTCTGTTCGAAGCCGGCTTCGGCCAGGGCGCGCATTTCGGCGTTCTGTTGTTGGGAGACCAGGGTTGCGTTGACCGTCAGGATTTCCGTCAGGGCCTGGCGGAAGCCGTCGACGCGTTCGCTGGTGTGGGTCACGTGGTCGGCGACGTCGCGGAGGTAGCGCTGGAGCTCCTCGTCCGTGCCGTACTTCGCGAAGCCGGCCATCAGGCCGTGGAGCATGGCCACCAGGGGGCGGGTGGCGCGCTGGAACTCGACCATCTCGCGGGAGAGTTCGTAGATGCGGCGGGAGACCTCCGGGTCGCCGCGGAACACCTCGGTCTCGATCTCGTCCATGTCGTTCTGGACGCCCTCGACGACCGGGGCGTAGCCGTCGACCACCGCGTCGAGGATGGCGTACAGGGCCGCCTCCGGGCCGAGGGAGAGGAGCTCGGGGGTTTCTTCCATGCGGCGGCGGACCGCGGGGAGGTCGGGGGCGGCGCCGTGCCGGACCGTGATCAGGAAGTCCGGGCCGACGAAGATGTGGAGTTCGCTGAACTCCACCTCCTCCGGGGCGTCCAGGTAGCGGGCGGCGCGCAGGACCACGAAGAGGGTGTCGCCGTAGCGCTCCAGCTTCGGGCGCTGGTGGGCTTCGAGGGCGTCTTCGACCGCCAGCTCGTGGAGGTTGAACTCCTCCGCGAGGGAGAGGAGTTCCGTCTCGGTGGGGCGGTGCAGCCCGATCCACGCCATGCGGCCGGGCTGTTCGCGCAGCCGGCGGAAGGTCTCCGTGAGCGTCGCCGGAGTCGCCACGCGTCTGCCCTCGCGGTAGACCGCGGAGTCGATCACGCTGCGGTGGTCCCCGGGCGGTTCGGCCGGCGTCTCGGCGGGCGGGGGCGTGGCGCGGCGCCACCCCGGTCGCTTGGGCGACGGCGGGGGGCGGCGGTCTGGGCGCTCCGGCATCGCAGGTCAGCTCCCGGCGGGTCGAGTGTTCGGGCAAGGGGTGGTGGGCGTGGGGTGGTGGGCGAGGGGTGATGGGTTGCTTGCCTGTGCGTTCCGGGTTGTTGCGGACAGAAGGTGTCCGCGATCGGGGATAGCTTGGCGGCATGGCCTCCAGGACGACGCATCCCGTACTCGACACCCGTTCACTGAACCGTGCCACGCTCGCCCGCCAGCTACTCCTCAGCCGCGCCGAGATGCCCGCGTCGGACGCCGTCGCGCACCTGCTCGGGCTCCAGGCGCAGAACGTCAAGCCGCCGTACTTCCAGCTGCACGCACGGCTCGCCGGGTTCCGGCCCGCCGAGCTCGCCGGGCTGATGGAGTCCCGCCGGGTGGTCCGGATGGTCACCCTGCGCTCCACCATCCACACCCACACCGCCGAGGACGCGCTCACCCTCCGCCCCCTCGTGCAGGCGCCCCGGGACCGGGAGCTGGGGAACTTCCGCAAGGGTCTCGTCGGGGTGGACCTCGACCGCCTCGGCGAGCTCGCCCGTGCGTTCGTCGAAGCCGGGCCGCGCACCATGGGGGAGATCCGCGAGGAGCTGCTCAAGCAGTGGCCCGACGCCGACCCGCAGGCCCTGTCCGTCGCCGCGCGCTGCCTGCTGCCGCTCGTCCAGGTCACGCCGCGCGGGGTGTGGGGGCGCAGCGGGCAGGTCCGGCTCACCACCGTCGAGCGGTGGCTCGGCGCCACCCCGGCAGGATCAGTAGAGTCCGGGTACGGTGTGGACGGGCTCGTGGTGCGGTATCTGCGCGCCTTCGGGCCCGCCTCCGTCAGGGACATGCAGGTGTGGGCCGGCCTCACCCGTCTGCGGGAATCCTTCGAGCGGCTGCGGCCGCAGCTGGCCGTCTTCCGCGACGGGAACGGCGTGGAGCTGTTCGACCTGCCCGACGCGCCACGGCCCGGGGCGGACACGCCGGCGCCGCCCCGTTTCCTGCCCGAGTTCGACAACCTCCTGCTGTCGCACGCCGACCGCACCCGGGTGGTCCCCGCCGATCTCAAGGGCCGCACCTGGACGGGCAATCAGGCGCACTGCACCCTCCTCGTCGACGGGTTCCTCGCCGGCCTGTGGCGCCTGGACGCGGACGGCCGGCTCACCGTCGAGCTGTTCGGCAAGGCCACCCGGCAGGAGCAGGACGCCATCGTGGCCGAAGGCGAGCGGCTCGTCACCGACATGGCCGGGGGCCCGGGCGGGGCGGGCTCCGTCCGCTTCGGGTCAATCCACGGCTGACCCGCCTCTGGTGGGGCGCGCGGCCCGCACGGCACGATGCCCCTCATGACGCACAACACCGTCGAGAATGCAGGGGCGGCGGCCGGGAACGGCGCCGCCGCCGGGTTCCGTGCCGCGCGGGACTTCCTCCTCGCCCACCGCGAGGACTACGAGGGCGCCCGCGCCGGATTCGGCTGGCCGCGGCCCGAGCGCTTCAACTGGGCCGAGGACTGGTTCGACCACCTCGCCCACGGCGCCACCGGCTCCGTCGACGCCCTTCGCATCGCCGAGGAGGACGGCACCAGCCGCGGCCTGACCTTCCGCGAACTGTCCGAACGCTCCTGCTCCGCCGCCAACTGGCTGCGCGAGCAGGGCGTCGCCGCCGGCGACCGGGTGCTCGTCATGCTCGGCAACCAGCGCGAACTGTGGGAGGTCATGCTCGGCGCGATGCGGCTGCGTGCCGTCGTCATCCCCGCCACCCCGCTGCTCGGCCCGGCCGACCTGCACGACCGCATCGAGCGCGGCCGCGTCCGCCACGTCGTCGTGCGCGCCGAGGACACCGGCAAGTTCGACGGGGTCCCGGGGAACTACACCCGGATCGCCGCCGGACCGCAGGTGCCCACCGGCTGGCGGCGCCTTGAGGACATGTACCGGGCCGCCCCGGTCTTCACCCCGGACGGCGAGACCCTGGCCGGCGACCCGCTGATGCTGTACTTCACCTCCGGGACGACCGCCCGCCCCAAGCTCGTCGAGCACACGCACGCCTCGTACCCCATCGGGCACCTGTCCACCATGTACTGGCTGGGCCTGCGCCCCGGTGACGTGCACCTCAACATCGCCTCGCCCGGCTGGGCCAAACACGCCTGGTCCAACCTCTTCGCCCCCTGGAACGCCGGCGCCACCGCCTTCGTGTACAACTACACCCGCTTCGACGCCGAGCGGCTGATGGCGGAGATGGACCGGCACGGCGTGACCACCTTCTGCGCCCCGCCGACGGTGTGGCGGATGCTGATCCAGTCCGACCTGGGCAAGCTGGGCAACCCGCCGCGCGAGGCGGTCGCCGCCGGCGAGCCCCTCAATCCGGAGGTCATCGAGAAGGTCCGCGACGCGTGGGGCGTCACCATCCGCGACGGGTTCGGCCAGACCGAGACCACCCTCCAGATCGGCAACTTCCCCGGGGCGCGGGTGAAGCCCGGCTCGATGGGGCGGCCCGCGCCCGGCTACGAGATCGTCCTCCTCGACCCGGTCACGGGCAAGGTGTCCCCGGACGAGGGCGAGGTCTGCGTGGACCTCGGGACGCGCCCGGCCGGGGTGATGACCGGCTACCGCGACGACGAGGAGCGCACCGCCGAGGCCATGGCGGACGGGCTCTACCGCACGGGCGACATCGCCTCGCGCGACGCGGACGGCTACCTCACCTACGTCGGCCGCTCCGACGACGTCTTCAAGGCCTCCGACTACAAGATCAGCCCGTTCGAGCTGGAGAGCGCGCTGCTGGAGCACGAGGCCGTGGCGGAGGCGGCCGTCGTACCGGCTCCGGACCCGCTGCGGCTGGCCGTGCCGAAGGCGTACGTGGCGCTGGCCGCGGGCTGGGAGCCGGGGCCGGAGACGGCGCGGGCGCTGTTCGCGCACTCCCGCGCGGTGCTCTCCCCGTACAAGCGGATCCGCCGGATCGAGTTCGCGGAGCTCCCGAAGACCGTCTCCGGGAAGATCCGCCGCGTGGAGCTGCGGGAGCTCACCGCGGCGGGCTCGGGGGCGGAGTACGACGAGGCCGAGCTGGGCTGAGGACTGACGCCCGGGGCGGTGCCGCCGGACGCCGCCCGGTGCCGCCCGGTGCCGCGGGGGTGCCGTCCGGGCCGCGGGGTGCCGCCTGGTGCGGGCTGATCGTACGGTCAGCCCGCACCGCGTGCGTACGGGTGGTTACGCGGGCAGGTGCGCCTCGATCGCCGCGATGACCTCGGCGGACTCGGGCTCGACCCGCGGTCGGAACCGGGCGACGACCTCGCCGGCGGGGGAGATCAGGAACTTCTCGAAGTTCCACTGGATGTCACCCGTCTCGCCGTCCGCGTCCGGGGTCTTCACCAGCTCCTGGTACAGCGGGTGCCGGTTCTCGCCGTTGACCTCCGACTTCTCCAGCATCGGGAAGGTCACGCCGAAGCCGGTCGCACAGAACGTCTGGATGTCCTCGGCGGTGCCAGGCTCCTGCTCGCCGAACTGGTTGCAGGGCACGCCGACGACGGTGAAGCCCCGCTCCTCGTACGTGAACTGCAGGCGGGCCAGCCCGGAGTACTGCGGGGTGAGCCCGCACTGCGAGGCGGTGTTCACCAGCAGGACGACCTTGCCCTGGTACGCCCCGAGGGTGGTGGGCTCGTCGGACAGGGTCGTCAGCGGGATGTCGTACAGGCTCATCGGGCTCTCCTCGGCAGGGGCAGGACGGGTCGCGGCCAGCGGATATCGCCTCCGAGCCTACGTGCTGGCCGGTGGGGCGCAGGGTCAGGCCCCCGCGGTGACCAGTGCGTCCGCGGGGTCGTTGAGGGGCTGGGGCGTGCCGGTGAGGTCCATGACGAACAGCGGTATCCCCAGGTCGTCGGCGCGGGTACGGGCCTCGTGGGTGTACCCGGCGAGCGCGAAGTAGACGCTGGTCGCCGACGCGGTCAGCCCGTTCAGCCAGACACACTCCACCGCCCGCAGCCCGGCCGGCGCGGTCGTCGGGTCCACCTGGGCGACGAGGCCGGGGGCCCGCAGGTCCACGGCGGAGGTCGGGATCGAGGGTCCGTCGGGCTGGCGGACGTCCCGGAAGCCGAGCCAGCGCAGGTAGAGCGCGGCCGCGGCCACGGCGTCCCGGGCGGTGCGGATGGTCATCGGGCGGAAGGGCGGCCGCGGCACCACCGGGACCCCGGCCCCGACCCCGGGCTGCTTCGGACCGTACGGGCCCGGCGGGCCGGCCGGCGCCGGCCCGGGGGCCTCGGCCGGGATGTTCGCAGCCGCCCGGAAGTCCGCCGCCCGCGAGTCCGCCGCTCCGGAGTCGGTGGCCCGGGGGCCGGAGCCCCGGGGGCCTGCCGGCCCGTACGCATCCGTATCTGTGGGCCCCTCTGCCCCCGCGGTCCCCGCCAGCCCCGTAGTCCCCACCGGCCCTACGGGATGCACCGGAACCCGTACGACCGTCCCGCACGAGCCGCAGCCCACCTCGGGCTGCGGCCACTCGCTCACCCGCCCGCAGGCCCCGCACCGCGCCGCCACCCACGCATCGGACCAGGTCCGGTGCGTCAGCGGTACGGGCGGCGCCGTCAGGTCCAGCGGCAGGGCGGCCGGGGTACCGCAGGCGCAGGGGAAGACCGGGGCGGCGTAGCTGCTCTCGCGCAGGCACACCGGACAACGCACCGGCACCGCTTCCGTCATGGCTCTCGTCCCCCTCCGTCGCCGTGCGTGGATCCATGCTCCACCACCTGCGACCGCCGCCGCGCCCGCGCCGGTGATTTTCCGCCGGCGGGCGCCCCGCGGGGCCCGTTTGTGCAACTCGCGCCATCCGGACGCGCGTTTTGGTGGGTTCCGGGGTGTGGACCCTCCTTGACGCACGCGGAACCGACACTTAGCTTGTTTCGCATAACAGAATAAGACTTCCGCATTGCGGAAACAGTCTGACCGTCGGACCGCCAGGAGTTCTCGATGCCCCGTATGACAGCCGCAGCCGCCGCCGTGGAGATCCTCAAGCGCGAGGGTGTCGCGCAAGCGTTCGGCGTGCCCGGCGCTGCGATCAACCCGTTCTACCGAGAGCTCAAGAACGTGGGCGGCATCAACCACACCCTCGCCCGCCACGTCGAGGGCGCCTCGCACATGGCCGAGGGCTACACCCGGGCCAAGGCGGGCAACATCGGTGTCTGCATCGGCACCTCCGGCCCCGCCGGCACCGACATGATCACCGGCCTGTACTCCGCGATCGCGGACTCGATCCCGATCCTCTGCATCACCGGCCAGGCCCCGGTCTCGAAGCTCCACAAGGAGGACTTCCAGGCCGTCGACATCGCGGCGATCGCGAAGCCCGTCACCAAGGCCGCGACCACCGTCCTGGAGGCCGCGCAGGTCCCCGGCGTCTTCCAGCAGGCGTTCCACCTGATGCGCTCCGGCCGTCCCGGCCCGGTCCTGATCGACCTCCCGATCGACGTCCAGCTGACCGAGATCGAGTTCGACCCGGAGACCTACGAGCCGCTGCCGGTCTACAAGCCGTCCGCGACCCGCGCCCAGATCGAGAAGGCCCTCCGCTTCCTGCTGGAGTCCGAGCGCCCGCTGATCGTCGCCGGCGGCGGCATCATCAACGCCGACGCCTCCGACCTGCTGGTCGAGTTCGCCGAGCTGACGGGCGTCCCCGTCATCTCCACCCTGATGGGCTGGGGCACCATCCCGGACGACCACGAGCTGGCCGCCGGCATGGTCGGCGTCCAGACCGCCCACCGCTACGGCAACGCGACCTTCCTCGAGTCGGACTTCGTCCTGGGCATCGGCAACCGCTGGGCCAACCGCCACACCGGCTACAACATGGACGCCTACACCAAGGGCCGCACGTTCGTCCACGTCGACATCGAGCCGACCCAGATCGGCAAGATCTTCGCCCCGGACTACGGCATCGCCTCCGACGCCAAGGTCGCGCTGGAGCTGTTCATCGAGGTCGCCAAGGAGCTCAAGGCCGAGGGCGGGCTGCCGGACTTCTCCGCCTGGGCCGCCTCCGCGCAGGAACGCAAGGCCACCCTGCAGCGGCGCACGCACTTCGAGAACATCCCGATGAAGCCGCAGCGCGTGTACGAGGAGATGAACAGGGCCTTCGGCCCCGAGACCCGCTACGTCACCACCATCGGCCTCTCCCAGATCGCCGCCGCCCAGTTCCTGCACGTCTACAAGCCGCGCCACTGGATCAACTGCGGCCAGGCCGGCCCGCTCGGCTGGACCATCCCGGCCGCCATCGGTGCCGCCACCGCGGACCCTGAGACCCCGATCGTCGCCCTCTCCGGCGACTACGACTTCCAGTTCATGATCGAGGAGCTGGCGGTCGCCGCCCAGCACAAGGTCCCCTACGTCCATGTCCTCGTGAACAACGCCTACCTGGGCCTGATCCGCCAGGCGCAGGGCAACCTGGGCATCAACTTCGAGGTCAACCTCGAGTTCGACAACATCAACACCCCCGAGCTCGGCGGCTACGGCGTCGACCACGTCAAGGTCGCCGAGGGCCTGGGCGTCAAGGCCATCCGCGTCACCGACCCGGAGGAGCTCGGCGCGGCCTTCGAGCAGGCCAAGAAGCTGGCCGTCGAGCACCAGGTCCCGGTCGTCGTCGAGGCCATCCTGGAGCGCATCACGAACATCGCGATGAGCAAGACCGTCGACATGAGCGACGTCACCGAGTTCGAGGAGCTGGCCACCGAGCCCGGCCACGCCCCGACCGCGGTCAAGGCCCTGAAGGTCTGATATCGCCCCCCTGACCGGAAGGCCGGGCAGGAACGTACGTGAGCGGCCCCCGCCCCTCCCGCGAGGAGGAACGGGGGCCGCTCGCGCGTCCGTTGCGCACGCCTACCGGCGGGGTCCGAGCTCCGCCTCGACCGCGCCGGCCAGCAGCTCACGGGCCCGCGCCACGTCGAGCGAACCGCTCAGCCAGCGCCCGCTGAGCCCCTCCACGAGGGCGGTCAGCCGCTCGGCGACGTCCACCGGCTCGACCCGCAGATCGGCCAGGCCGGCCGCCTGGGCGTCCGCGACGAGCTGGGCGGTGTCCCGGACCCAGTCGCGGATGGACCCGACGAGGTTCCCGCGCAGGCTGTCGTCGAAGACGGCGCTGGCCCGCAGCTCACCCCAGGCGACGCTGTTCTCGCGGACCGCGTCGGTCTCCTGGACCTCGCTCAGCAGCAGCCGCAGCAGGGCGTCCCTGGCGTCCTGCGCGCCCTGCAGCGCCTCCTCCGTGTAGCCGACGGCGCGGTCGTTGATGAAGGCGAGGGTGCGCTGGACCAGCCCCGCGCGGTCCTTGAAGTGGTAGTAGATCAACGCGGTGGACACGCCGGCCTCGGCGGCCAGGTCCTCGACGCGCAGTCCCCTGATGCCGCTGCGGGCGATGACGCGCACGGCTGCTTCCAAGATCAACGCCTGGCGGTCGGCCACGGTTGCTCGCACCTCTCGGTCGATCGACTCTGACTGATCATTCAGTCAGCAGTCACGATAGCGCCGAGCGGACCTGGCCGAACATCCGGTCAGGGCCAGCTCGGGCCGACCGGAAACCCGGTCAGGCGCGCAGGTCCTCGACCTCCACCGACAGCCGAGGCCACGCCGCGGCGAGCCGTACGAGGAGGTCCGCGGCCAACGGCCCGCCAGCCGTGCGCAGTTCGGCGACGGGCAGGAAGCGGACGGACGTCCCGGTGGTCCCGTCGTCGCCGATCGGCGTCAGACCGGTCGCGGGAACCCCGTACGCGTACTGCTGGACCCAGGCGCCGCCCGCGCGGCGGTTGGTGTGCACGAGCCGCTCGCTGAGGGCCGCGACCACGGACATGCCCCTGCGGGGATGGCCGTCGGGGAGCAGCTGCGCCTCCGGGTGGTCGAAGAACCGCAGGTCCTTCGTCGCCATCACCGGCTTCTTCACGACCCGGCCCGCGGAGTCGAAGCGGGTGTCCGTGCCCCGCCCGTCGTCCGTGACGGACACGGAGCCGTCGGCGTGGAAGGTCACGGTGCAGCGCCCGCCGCCCGTGCACTCCGCCTCGTCGGCCGCATAGGCGACGACTTCGAGGACCAGGTGCTGGAGGCCGCCCGGGGCGAAGGCGGCCGGGTCGTTGCGGATGAGCGTGAGGTGGTCGGTGTCCACCGTGCTCGCCCAGTCGTGCGTCGTGTTGCGCCAAGAGGCCGCGGAACCGTCCATCGGGGCAGTATGCCAACCGTCCCGCCGCCGCGAACCGCCCACCGGGCAAAGCGAAGCGCCGGGTTCACGGGACCGTCCGTGAACCCGGCGCTTCGGGTGTGACCGCCCGACGGTGCGAGGCTGGCGCGACAGGACGTTCGCACCGCCGGACGGAGTGTGTGGGGGAGGTGGTGTTCCCCGTACGGGCAGGGGGCCTGTGCGCGGCCCCTGCGCGGACGAGGAGAGCGGCTGGGACCGTGGCGGTCGGCGAAGGGCCCTGCGGCTCCGTCTCCCTCAGGTCAAGAGACGTGCCTCGGAACCCATGACCACCGCACTGGCTCGCACGCCCGCCACGGTCCTCACGCGGCGCCGGCCACACGGACCGGCGCGGTCTGCCCCTACTGCGGACCACCCCTCATCCGGGTCCGCAGTAGGGGCCCAGCACCCGGAGCCAGACCTCCCGCCCGGCTCCCGGCGCAGCTTGCGGCTCTCAGCCCTCGCGCAGCGCGCGGACGGCCTCCTCGACGCGCTTGCCGTAGTCGGCGTCCGCGGCGTGGAAGTGAGCCAGGTTCTTGTCGATGACGTCCTCGCGGCCGACCTGGGAGAGGCCGCCGGCGATGTTCGCCACCAGACGCTCCTTCTCGGCCTCCGACATCAGGCGGTAGAGCTCACCGGCCTGGAAGAAGTCGTCGTCCTTGGTGTGCAGCGGCGCCGCGTGGGTGCCCGTGTAGCCGGAGACGGCCTTCGGGGCGCCCAGCGCGAGGCCGGTCTCGGCCGGACCCAGGTACGAGTTGGGCTCGTAGTTCTTGTCGGTCCGCGCACCGTTGCGGGTGGCCATGAAGCCGTCGCGGCCGTAGTTGTCCGCACGCCCGCCGGACACGGCCTTCGGGGCGTTGACCGGCAGCTGGGTGTGGTTGACGCCGAGGCGGTAGCGCTGGGCGTCGGCGTACGCGAACAGGCGGCCCTGGAGCATCTTGTCCGGCGAGGCGGTGATGCCCGGGACGAAGTTGTTCGGGGAGAAGGCGGACTGCTCGACCTCGGCGAAGACGTTGTCCGGGTTGCGGTCGAGGACCAGGCGGCCCACGCGCTGCAGCGGGTAGTCGCCGTGCGGCCACACCTTGGTGAGGTCGAACGGGTTGAAGCGGTAGTCCGCCGCCTCGGCCGCCGGCATGATCTGGACGTAGAGGGTCCAGGACGGGTACACGCCGCGCTCGATGGCCTGGAGCAGGTCGGTCTGGTGCGAGGTGGCGTCCTTGCCGGCGAGCTCGGCGCCCTGCTCGGCGGACAGGCAGCGGATGCCCTGGTTCGTCTTGAAGTGGTACTTGACGAAGAAGGCCTCGCCCTGGTCGTTCGTCCACTGGTAGGTGTGCGAGCCGTAGCCGTTCATGTGCCGGTACGAGGCGGGGAGGCCGCGGTCGCCCATCAGCCAGGTGATCTGGTGCGTGGCCTCGGGGGCGTGCGCCCAGAAGTCCCAGACGTTGTCCGGCTCCTGCTTGCCCGTGAAGGGGTCGCGCTTCTGGGAGTGGATGAAGTCGGGGAACTTGATCGGGTCCTTGATGAAGAACACCGGGGTGTTGTTGCCGACGAGGTCGTAGTTGCCCTCTTCGGTGTAGAACTTCAGCGCGAAGCCGCGCGGGTCACGGACCGCGTCCGCGCCGCCGAGCGAGTCCGCCACGGTGGAGAAGCGCAGGAAGGTCTCGGTCTTCTTGCCGACCGTGTCCAGGAACGCGGCGCTGGTGTAGGCGGTGACGTCGTCGGTCACCTCGAAGTAGCCGTACGCAGCCGAGCCGCGGGCGTGCACCACGCGCTCCGGTATCCGCTCGCGGTTGAACCGGGCGAGCTTCTCAAGGAGCTGCTGGTCCTGGATGAGGAGCGGGCCACCGACGCCGGCGGTGGCGGAGTTCTGGTTGTCGGCGACCGGGGCGCCGGACTCGGTCGTCAGCGTGCGCTTCGACATGGTGACCTTCCGTACGGGAAACTGCTGACGGAAAGTGTTTTCCGTCATGCGGAACAGCCTAGGTTCGGGCCGATCGCAACGTCAACAGTTTGTTGAACATGGTGGGAGAGGTGATCCGGACGGTGCCGGCGCCTGGGCGCGACAGGACAGGTGTCAGCGCCGGCACCGTCCGGAAACTCAGGTCCCCGGTGGGGGAGGGGCGGCCCGCTCGGGCTGCCGGGTCGACTCGGGCGGACCCGTCAGACCCGGTCGCCGGAGAGGCGTTCGACGGAGCGCAGCAGGGCCGAGTGGTCCAGGCCGCCGTCGCCCTGGGCGCGCAGCGAGGCGACGAGCTGGGCGACGACCGCGCCGACCGGGAGGGCCGCACCGACGTTGCGGGCGGCGTCGGTGACGATGCCCATGTCCTTGTGGTGCAGGTCGATCCGGAAGCCGGGCTTGAAGTCGCGGTTCAGGAAGTTGTCCTTCTTGCGGGTCAGCACGGTGGAGCCGGCCAGTCCGCCGTTCAGGACGTCCAGGGCGGCCGCCAGGTCCACGCCGGACTTCTCCAGGAAGACCACGGCCTCGGCGCACGCCTGGATGTTGACGGCGACGATGAGCTGGTTGGCGGCCTTGACCGTCTGGCCGGAGCCGTGCGGGCCGCACAGGACGATGGTCTTGCCGAGGGCCTGGAGGATCGGCAGGGCCGCGTCGAAGTCGGCCTGCTCGCCACCCACCATGATCGACAGTACGGCCTCGACGGCGCCGGCCTCGCCGCCGGACACCGGGGCGTCGATGACGCGGATGCCCTTCTCGGCGGCGTTCTTCGCCAGGTCGACGGAGGTCTGCGGGGTGATCGACGACATGTCGACGACCAGCGCGCCCGCCCTGGCGTTCTCCAGGATGCCCTCGGGGCCGTAGGAGATGGCCTCGACCTGCGGGGAGGCGGGCACCATCGTGATGATCACGTCGGCGTCCTCGACGGCCTCGGCGATGGAACCCGCCGCGGTGCCGCCGGCCGCCGTGAGGCGGTCCAGCTTGTCCTGCTCCAGGGTGTAGCCGGTGACCTGGTAGCCGACCTTCAGGAGGTTCTCGGACATGGGGGAGCCCATGATGCCGAGGCCGATCCACGCGATCTTGGGGAGGTTGTTGCTCATTGTGACGGGGTCCTTCTCTGAAAGGCTCTGGAAGCGGGTACGAAAAGTGGCGGGCGCGCCTGGGGGAATCTCCGGACTTCGTCCTCCTACTGCGCGGCGCGGGCCTCGGCCGGCAGCCAGTCGAAGGACGCGGCGGCGTCCGCGGCCTTGTACTCCAGGCCGACGAACCCCTGGTAGCCGGCCTTCCGCAGCTGGTCGAGGAGGTCCTCCAGGGGCAGTTCGCCGGTGCCCGGTGCGCCCCGGCCCGGCTTGTCCGCGATCTGGACGTGGCCGGTCTTGGCGGCGTACTTTTCGATGACCTCGCAGAGGTCCTCGCCGTTCATCGCCAGGTGGTACAGGTCGAGCAGGAACTTGGCGTTCCCGAGGCCGGTCGCCCCGTTCACCTTGTCCACGACCTCGATCGCGGACGGCGCGCTCACCAGCGGGTAGAGCGGCGACTCCGGCTCGTTCAGCGTCTCGATCAGCAGGATCGCGCCGACCCGGTCCGCGGCGCGGGCCGCGATCACCAGGTTCTCCAGGGCGAGTTCGTCCTGGACGGCCGGGTCTACCCCCTCGACGCGGTTGCCGTAGAGCGCGTTCAGCGCCTTGCAGCCGACGGAGGCGGCGAAGTCCGCCGCGACGTCGATGTTGGCGCGGAAGCGGTCCGACTCCTCGCCGGGTACGGAGACCGCGCCGCGGTCGGGGCCCGGGAGCTGCCCCGCGTAGAAGTTCAGGCCCACCAGCTGGGTGCCGGCGTCCTCAAGGGCCTTCCTGAGGGCGTCGAGCTCCGCCCGGGCGGGGGTGGGGGTGTCGATCCAGGGCCACCACAGCTCGACCGCGGTGAAGCCCGCCGCGGCGGCGGCCGCGGGGCGCTCCAGGAGCGGGAGTTCCGTGAAGAGGATCGACAGGTTCACATCGAAGCGCTGGTCCGTGTATCCCATGAGGGGTGTGCGCTCCTTCCGTATTGCGGAAGTTTGTTTCTGCTTGATGGAAGACTGCATGGGCCTGCGCGTGGATGTCAAGTGGGGGCTGCCGGAAATTCCGTACCTCGGGGTAGCTTGACCAGGTGCGATTGAGAGTGGAGTTCACGACCGAGCCCTTCGACCTCGAAGAGGCCCCCGCCCATGCCGTGGCCGCGCGCGAGGTCATCCAGAAGGCGCAGCTGGACGCGGTCGACGTCGGCCCGTTCGGCAACACCGCCGAGGGTGAGGCCGGCCGGGTGCTCCAGGCGGTGTCCGCGCTGCTGCGCGACTCGCTCGACGCCGGGGCCACCCGGGTCTCCCTGCAGGTGAACGTGATCGGGGAGGGGGGCGCATGACCGAGCCCCGCGACCACCCGTTCGTCACCGCCGTCAAGCCGCTGGTCGACGCGATGGGCGGGGTGCTGATGGATCCCGCCCAGGCCGAGCCCGACGACGTGGTCCTCTCCTGGGAGGGGCAGGACGTGCTCGCCGTGCGTCTTCCGCAACTGGGTGAATCGCTGGACCACATCCTGGCAGCGCTGGAGCGCCGCCACGGGGTGCCGCTCGCGCAGTTGGACCGCAAGGCCAAGCAGGACGTCGTCCGGATACTGGAGGCGCGCGGCGCCTTCACCGTCCGCCACGGCGTCGAGACCGTGGCGACCGCCCTCGGCGTCAGCCGCTTCACCGTTTACAACTACTTGAACAGGGAAAACCCCAATAAAACCAATCAGAGGTGATGCCGCCGTCACCCCTGGTCGCGAGCCGCCGTCCGAATCAACCGGACGGCGGCTTTTGTGTACGGGAAGTTTCAACAAAGTGTTGACGCCGTGTTGTCGAGGGCGTTAGCTATGCGCAGCCCGTCAAAGCAATCAGGCCAGCGATCAAGCAGGCCACGGAGGCTTCTCGTGACTTCGAGTCCGACCCCGGGGCTTTCCCGGTTCAACACCTTGGACGATGCAGCGGCCGCGGCTGAACTGCACGAGGTGTGCGCCAGCGCGGCCTGGGGCGGCCAGCTCCTCGCCCGGCGCCCCTTCGCCGACACCGCCTCCCTCTTCGCCGCGAGCGACGCCGCCATGGCGGAGCTCACCCCGGCCGACCTGGCGGAGGCCATGGCCGGCCATCCCCCGATCGGCCGTCCGAAGCCGGGCGACCCGACCTCGGCCCGCGAGCAGCGGGGCATGGCCGGGGCCTCCGAGGAGCTCAGGGCCGAGCTGCTCGCACTGAACCTGGCCTACCAGGACAAGTTCGGCCACGTCTTCCTGATCTGTGCGACCGGTGCGACCGGCGAGCAGATGCGGGACGCGGTCAAGGTCCGGATCCGGAACACCGCCGAGGTCGAGCGGGAGATCGCCCGCGGAGAGCTCGTGAAGATCAACCGGATCCGCCTGACCCGCCTCGCCGAAGGAGAGTGACACGCCACATGAGCACCGAGACCACCGCGTCGGTGTCCACGCACATCCTGGACACCAGCATCGGCCGCCCCGCCGAGGGCGTCGCCATCTCGCTCGCGGCCCGCAGCGGCCACGACGCCGAGTGGACCGCCCTGGGCGGCTCGGCCACCGACGCCGACGGGCGTTGCAAGGACCTGCCGGCACTGCCGGAGGGCACCACCCACGTACGCCTCGACTTCGAGACCGAGGCGTACTTCGCCAAGAAGCAAGCCGCCGAGGCGCAGCAGGACGCCCCCCGCGTAAGGGACAGCGGTGCGTTCTTCCCCGAGGTGACCATCACGTTCGCGGTCGACCCGGGCGAGCACTACCACGTACCGCTGCTGCTCAACCCGTTCGGCTACTCCGTTTACCGAGGGAGCTAGCAGACCATGCCCACGATTCTCGGCCAGAACCAGTACGGCAAAGCAGAGAACCGCGTCGTCAAGATCACGCGGGACGGCGACACCCACCACATCAAGGACCTGAACGTCTCCGTCGCCCTCTCCGGCGACATGGACGACGTGCACTACTCCGGCTCGAACGCGAACGTCCTGCCGACGGACACCACCAAGAACACGGTGTACGCCTTCGCCAAGGAGTACGGCATCGAGTCCGCCGAGCAGTTCGGCATCCACCTGGCGCGCTGGTTCGTCGGCAGCCAGGAGCCGATCTCCCGGGCGCGCATCCGCATCGAGGAGTACGCCTGGGAGCGGATCCAGACCTCGGACGCCAACTCCAGGTTCATCGGCGCCGACGAGGTCAAGCACTCCTTCGTCCGCAAGGGCCAGGAGACCCGCGTCACCCAGATCACGTACGACGGCCGGAACTGGGAGGTCATCTCCGGTCTCAAGGACCTGATCGTCATGAACTCCACGAACTCCGAGTTCTGGGGGTACGTGAAGGACAAGTACACGACCCTGCAGGAGGCGTACGACCGCATCCTGGCCACCCAGGTGTCGGGCCGCTGGCGGTTCAACTGGACCGACGACGAGCAGCGGATGCCCAACTGGGAGAAGTCCTACGAGGCCACCAGGAAGCACATGCTGGAGGCCTTCGCGGAGACCTACTCCCTCTCCCTGCAGCAGACGCTGTACCAGATGGGCTCGCGCATCATCAACCACCGTTCGGAGATCGACGAGGTCCGCTTCTCGCTCCCGAACAAGCACCACTTCCTGGTCGACCTGGAGCCCTTCGGCCTCAAGAACGACAACGAGGTCTACTTCGCCGCGGACCGCCCGTACGGTCTGATCGAGGCCACGATCCTGCGGGACGGCGCCGACGCGCGCATCCCGGTGGACCTGACCAACCTCTAGGCCCGGCCGGCGCCCGGTGTCCCGGGGCTCCGCAGTGGCCCCGGGACCCGGATCCACCCGCAGCACGCACCGGACCGCGCCCACCCACGCCCCACCCGCACCCCACCGGCAACACCTTCGAACTTCCCGAACTCGGCACCCGGAGCATCACACGGGGCGGCAGTACTGTCAGCTGCCAGGCCCCCGGTTTCGGCACTCAAATCCCCTGGGTCCTGCCGTGCCCGCACCGCCACTGAAAGCACGAGGAAGCCCCCATGGCAGCCACTGACAGCGAGACCCGGCGCATCGTCATCGAGAACTGCGCGATCGCGACCGTCGACGCGAACGACACCGAGTACGCCTCGGGTCACATCGTCATCGCCGGGAACAGGATCGAGGCCATCGGTGCGGGCGACGCCCCCGAGAACCTCGACGACGTCGTACGCCGCATCGACGGCACGGGCCACCTCGTGACCCCCGGTCTGGTCAACACGCACCACCACTTCTACCAGTGGATCACCCGCGGCCTGGCCACCGACCACAACCTCTTCAACTGGCTCGTCGCGCTGTACCCGACCTGGGCGCGCATCGACGAGCAGATGGCCTACTCGGCCGCGCAGGGCTCCCTGGCCGCGATGGCCCGCGGCGGGGTCACCACCGCGATGGACCACCACTACGTGTACCCCAAGGGGGCCGGCGACCTGTCCGGCGCGATCATCCGCGCCGCGTCCGAGATGGGCGTCCGCTTCACCCTGGCCCGCGGCTCCATGGACCGCAGCGAGAAGGACGGCGGCCTGCCGCCGGACCACGCCGTCGAGACCCTCGAAGGCGCCCTCGCCGACACCGAGGCGACCGTCAAGAAGTTCCACGACGCGTCCTTCGACTCGATGACCCAGGTCGCCGTCGCCCCGTGCTCCCCCTTCTCGGTCTCCACCGAACTGCTCAAGCAGGGCGCCGAGCTGGCGCGCCGCCTCGGTGTGCGCATGCACACCCACGGCAGCGAGACGGTCGAGGAGGAGAAGTTCTGCCACGAGCTCTTCGGCATGGGCCCGACCGACTACTTCGAGTCCACCGGCTGGCTCGGCGAGGACGTGTGGATGGCGCACAGCGTCCACATGAACGACTCCGACATCGCCGCCTTCGCCCGGACCAGGACCGGTGTGGCGCACTGCCCGTCCTCCAACGCCCGCCTGGCCGCCGGCATCGCCCGCGTCCCGGACATGCTGGCCGCCGGCGTCCCGGTCGGCCTCGGCGTCGACGGCACCGCCTCCAACGAGTCCGGTGAGCTGCACACCGAGCTGCGCAACGCGCTGCTGATCAACCGTCTGAACCCGGTGCACCGCGAGGCCGCGCTGAACGCCCGCCAGTCGCTGCGCCTCGGTACGTACGGCGGCGCGCAGGTCCTCGGCCGCGCCGACAACATCGGCTCGCTGGAGGTCGGCAAGCTCGCCGACCTGGTGCTGTGGAACCTCAGCACGTTCCTGCACTCCTCGATCGCCGACCCGGTCACCGCCCTCGTCTTCGGTGCGGCCGCCCCGGTCACCGCGTCGTTCGTCAACGGCAAGCAGGTCGTCGAGAACAACCGGCTGCTGACCGCGGACGAGGACGCCATCGCCCGCTCCACGCGGGACGAGGCCCAGCGCCTCGCGCGCATCGCCGCGCAAGGCTGATCCCCCACCGGCTCCGGCCGGGGGGGACGGCCCCCGGCCGGCGGCCGCGGACCCGAGCGGGGTCCGCGGCTCCCGTTCCCGGGCGGCACCGACGGCTTGCCCGAGGTGCCTCCCGGGGTCGGTGACGGTGACTCGTGCCACCTGCCACTCGTGACACTCGTGCCACCTGGCGCCCGTACGGCGGAACGACTCGGGCGAATCGTTTCCGCACCCCTTTCGACTCGCACCGCTTTCGCACCACCTCCTTGACACCCACGTCCCTGCCGACGTGTCTAACCGACCGGAGGAAGCCGTGGCCCAGGCGCCCAGGTTTCGCAAAGATGCAGCAGCAGTCGCAGTAGCAGCAGCAGAGCCGCGGGAGAAGCATCCGGTCGACGAGACCCTGCCCCCGCTGAAGATGTTCACCAGCGGCCTCCAGCACGTGGCCGCCATGTACGCGGGCGTCGTTGCCCCACCCATGATCGTCGGCCCGGCCGTCGGACTCTCCGCCCGCGACACCGCCTTCCTGATGGGCGCGTCCCTGTTCACCGCCGGCCTCGCCACCCTGCTCCAGACGCTCGGCGTCTGGCGGATCGGCGCCAAGCTCCCCTTCGTCAACGGGGTCTCCTTCGCCGGCGTCACCCCGATGATCGCCATCGGCAAGGATCGGGGCGCCGATGCCGTCCCGATCATCTTCGGCGCGATCATCGTCGCCGGGCTGCTCGGCTTCCTGGCCGCCCCCTACTTCGGCAAGCTCGTCCGCTTCTTCCCGCCCGTGGTCACCGGCACGGTCATCACCCTCATCGGCATCTCCCTGCTCCCCGTCGCCTTCAACTGGTCGCAGGGCGGCAACCGCGCCGCCGCCGACTACGGCTCCGTGCAGAACATCGGCATGGCCGCCGGCACCCTCGTCGTCGTCCTGCTGCTGCGCAGGCTGCTGCGCGGCTTCCTCCAGCAGATATCCATCCTGCTCGGCCTGGTCGTCGGCACCCTCGCCGCCGTCCCGCTCGGCATGGTCGACACGGCCGCCCTGCGCACCGCCGGCCTGGTCGGCTTCCCGACGCCCTTCCACTTCGGTGCCCCGCAGTTCCAGGTCGCCGCCATCGTCTCCATGTGCATCGTCATGCTGGTCTGCATGACCGAGTCCACCGCCGACATCCTGGCCCTCGGTAGGATCGTCGACCGGCCGGCGGACGCCCGCACCATCGAGGGCGGGCTGCGCGCCGACGCCCTCGGCAGCGCGCTGAGCCCCCTGTTCAACGGCTTCATGTGCAGCGCCTTCGCCCAGAACATCGGGCTCGTGGCCATGACCAAGGTGCGCAGCCGGTTCGTGGTCGCCGCCGGCGGAGGCATCCTGATCCTGCTCGGCCTGTGCCCGGCGGCCGCCTCGGTCATCGGCGTGGTCCCGCTGCCCGTCCTCGGCGGCGCCGGCATCGTCCTCTTCGGGTCGGTCGCGGCCAGCGGCATCCAGACCCTGGCGGGCGCGGCCATGGAGCGCGGCGAGAACGCCCTGATCGTCGCCGCCTCCGTCGGCGTCGGCCTGATCCCCATCGCCGCCCCGGACTTCTACCACGCCTTCCCCAAGGACCTGCTCGTCGTCCTGGACTCCGGCATCAGCACCGGCTGCGTGGCGGCCATCCTGCTCAACCTGGCCTTCAACCACCTCGGCGCCAGGCGCGGTACGGCCGCGTCGGCCACTGCCGAGGGCCGCGCGGAACCGGTGCCCGCGCACTGATCCCCGTACGGAACCGCGGGCCGCCGCCCCCCGCCCGCTGCCCGCCCTCAGCCCGCTGCCCGCCGGCGGGGGGGGGGGGGGGGGGGGGGGGGGGGGGGGGGGGGGGGGGGGGGGGGGGGGGGGGGGGGGGGGGGGGGTGGATAGGAAGAGAGAGCAGGAGGGGAGAAGACGAAAAAAAAAGAATAA